>DATCXG010000594.1:0-22594 GCA_036565945.1 Gemmatimonadaceae bacterium | reverse complement strand
CCGATAGCCGAAGCCTCGCACGGTCTCGATGAGGTCGGCTGCCGGCCCCAACTTGGAACGCAATCTCTGGACGTGCATGTCCACCGTACGCGTCTGCAAGTCGGGAGCGGCATCCCACACGGCCTCGAGAAGCTGGGTGCGCGCCTGGACTCGACCGCGTCGCTCCGCGAGCGTGACGAGGAGTTTGTACTCTGTGGGAGTGAGGTCGACATCCTCTCCCGCCACGCGCACGGTGTGCGCCGAACGATCGATGATCATGCCACCTATCACCATGCGGTCAGCAGTCATCGCGCCAGCTGCTGATACCCTCCGGAGGATCGCCCCTACTCTCAGCACGAGCTCGTGAGGGCTGAACGGCTTGGTGAGATAGTCGTCGGCGCCGAGCGTGAGGCCCTTGATGCGGTCCTGCTCTTCCTTGCGCGCAGTGAGCATGAGCACCGCGATACCACTCGTGCCATCGGAGGCCCGTAACTCTTCCAACACCTCGTAGCCCGAAATGCCGGGGAGCATGAGGTCGAGCACGATGAGCGCGGGGCAGTCCGCTCGCGCCAGCGCGAGTGCCTCGGTGCCCGAGGAGGCCGTGGCGACGCGGTAGCCGTTCCTCGCCAGGTGAAATGCGACCAGTGCGACGATGTCGGGCTCGTCGTCCACCACGAGGATCTGCTGGCCGGAACCTCGAAGATCACTCACGTTCGATGGTCTCCTCTGGACATCGATCACCATACTAGCGGGCGACAACACGTCGTCGCCCTTCACGCATGCGAGCCATGGGAGTAGCGCGGTGGCCGTGTGGCTCCTCGCCACCAACTTGGGGCGCGGATTCGGGCTCCCTGCCTGCCATGCATAAAGTTGCGGCCTGGTCGGGCCAGCGAGAAGTGGCGCCTTGTCACGGAATTGTATCGGGGCGGCCGGGCGGCACCGTGGGTTGGCGCTCGGAGGCCGACGGTGTGGGGGCCGAGTGCCTTCCGCTGGAGCACACCGGCCGGATACCTTCTGGCCATGAGACGACTCGCCGTCATCCTCCTCGCTCTCGCAGCCGCCGCACTCGTGGTGTTCGTGCGGCCGTCGCTGGGAGGAGGGAAGGATCACGCGGCCTCGGCGGGCGCTCAACCGGCTCCCCGACTGCGCATCATTGCCACGAACGACTTTCATGGGGCGCTCGAGCCAAGCCGTGATGGCAGGGGAGCGAGCCAGGGCGGCGCGGATGCCATGGCCTCGGAGATCGATCGCGCCAGACGCACGTGTCCCCAGCCGTGCGTGACTCTCTTACTCGACGGCGGTGATCTCTTCCAGGGAACCGCCGCCTCCAGCATCGCGCACGGCCGGCCAGTGGTGGACCTCTACAACGCGCTCGGCTACGCGGCTGCCGCGGTGGGCAACCACGAGTTCGACTGGGGGCTCGATACGCTGCGCGCACGCATGAGCGAGGCTCACTTCTCCATGCTGGCGGCCAACGTGCGCTACCGCAATGGGCGCGATGTGGAATGGATCCCGAATGATACCGTGGTCGAGCGCGGGCCATATCGGATAGGCATCATAGGCGCGATCGGACCCGAGACGTACGGCAGCATCATGGCCAGCAACGTGGCCACACTTCGCTTCTCCGATCCGGTGCCCATCGTGGATTCCATAACGCGTGTTCTGCGGTCACGCGGCGCCGATGTCGTGGTAGTGGTGATACACAGTGGCGCGTTCTGCAAGCAGCACGGAACCCGCTCCTGCGGCGGAGACATCATCGACTTCGCGCGGCGGCTCGGCGAGGGAGTGGACGCGATCGTCTCCGGTCACACGCACTCGGTGGTGGACTTCAAGGTGCGCGGCGTGCCCATAGTGCAGGCGCGCTCGAGCGGAAAGGCCGTCGCGGTTGTGGACCTAGCGCCGCGCGCGCGTGCTGCCGGCGGAGAGGTGCTCAGCGAGGAGGTGGAAGATGTGGTCGCGGGAGCGCTGCCCGTCCTACCGCGCGTCGATTCCATAGTGCGGAGCTCGAGCGCGCGCGTTGCGCCCCTGGTGAATCGCGAGGTGGCTCGCCTGGCGACCGCCATGCCGCGCCGGGGCAGCGATTATCCTCTCGGCAACCTGATAGCCGATGCCCAGCGATGGGCGGGCCAGAGCGATCTGGCTCTGGTCAACGATGGCGGAATCCGCACCGGGCTCCACGCGGGTTCGGTGAGCTACGGCGAGCTGTTCCAGCTGCAGCCGTTCGGCAACCCGCTACGGAAACTCACTGTGAGCGGGTCGGCCGTGCGAGCGTATCTCGAGGGCCTGGTGGCGCGTGGGCAGCCGCGCACTCACGTGAGCGGAGCCGTCATCACCTACAATTCCACGCTGCCTCGGGGGCGGCGCATCGTCAGTGTTGTACTCGACAACGGCGACACATTGCGCGACGATGGCAGGTACACATTGGTGCTGAATGAGTACATGGCCACCGGCCGAAGTGCGAGGAAACTCGTGACCGGGGCAACCGCTAACCAGCGTCTCGGACCATCCGACCTGGATGCACTCGTAGCCTACCTCGAGTCGCGATCACAACCTGTGAGGCCGCCGGTTGGGCGGCGCTTCACGACGGCCAGCAAGAGATGACGGGCATCACTCGGGAGCTTCTCCGCAGCATGCCGAAAGCGGAGTTGCACTGCCACCTCGACGGCTCCATCCGGCCGTCCACACTTCTGGAGCTGGGGCGGGAGTATGGACAGCCCATGCCAGCCCCAACCTCCGAAGGGCTCGCGCTGGTGATGGCGGCGCACGACGTGCGCGATCTCGCGGGTTATCTCGGCCGCTTCGAGACGACGCTCTCGGTGATGCAGACCGCCGATGCGCTGCAGCGGATCGCCTACGAGCTGGTGGAAGATGCGGCCCGCGACGGCGTGCGCTACATGGAGATCCGCTACTGTCCCGCGCTCAACGTGCGCGGCGAGCTGTCGCTGTGCGACGCGGTGGACGCTTCGCTCCGCGGGATCGAGCGCGCCGAGCGCGATCATGGTACCATGGCGCGCATCATCATTTGCGGACTGCGTCACACATCGCCCGCTCTATCGCTGGAACTGGCGGAGCTGGCTGTTGCTTACCGGGGGCGTGGGGTGGTGGGCTTCGATCTCGCCGGTGGAGAGCTCGGCAATCCCGCGCGCGCTCACGTGGCGGCATTCGATCACGCGCGCAGGCACGAACTTCGTATAACCGTCCACGCTGGCGAGGCAGCCGGCGCAGAATCCGTGCGCGAGGCGGTGTTCGATCTCTGCGCCGAGAGGATAGGGCACGGCACCCGGCTTTTCGAGGACAGCGCTCTCGCTGCGTACGTGAATGACCGCCGGATAGCGCTGGAGGTCTGCCTCACGAGCAACGTACAGACCCACGTGGTGCCGAGCTACTCCGCGCACCCGCTGCGCGCATATTTCGATAGTGGGCTTAACGTCTCGCTCAACACCGATAACCGATTGATCAGCGGCACCACGCTCACCGACGAATTCCTGCACGCGGCAAAGCACCTCGACTTCACCTTGCAAGAGCTGGGTGAGATGGCCATCAACGCGTTTGCGAGTGCCTTTCTGCCGTGGGAGACGCGGCGCGTGCTGCTCGACGAGGCGCGGCGCGACATAGAGGTATTGACGGCGCCTTGTTGACACGTCCCGATGCGCAGAGCGATACCGCGCACGCCGGCGCTACCGACGTCATACGCGCCCGGTTGGGCGAGCGTGAGCCTCGCCTGGCGATAATCCTCGGCTCGGGGTTGGGCGCTCTGGTGGAACGCCTCGAGGATTCCATCTCCATCGCCTACGCCGAGCTGCCCGGCTTCCCGCTGCCCACGGTGGGGGGGCACAGTGGCAACGTCGTGGCGGGCCGGCTGGAGGGGGTGGAGCTACTCGCTTTCGCCGGTCGGTTTCATCTCTACGAGGGGCACTCGCCAGCCATCACTGTCCTCCCGGTACGCGTGGCCCACGCGCTGGGCATCCGAACCCTACTCGTCTCGAACGCGGCGGGCGGGATTCGACGGACTTTCAGGTCCGGCGACCTGATGCTGATTCGCGATCAACTGAACTTCACGTGGCGGAATCCACTGGCCGGCCCAGTGCGGAATGGTGACCTGCGCTTCCCCGACATGTCGCAGCCGTACGATAGTGAGCTCCTCGGAATAATGCGCAGCGCCGCTCTCGACGTGGGAGTGCCTCTGGTGGAGGGAGTGTACGCCGGTGTGAGCGGTCCGTCGTACGAGACGCCCGCTGAAGTGCGCATGCTCGAGCGACTGGGCGCCGACGCGGTAGGCATGTCAACCGTGCCGGAGGTCATCGCGGCGCGCGCGGCCGGCATGCGCGTGGCAGGGTTGAGTTGCATCACCAATGCCGCCGCCGGCCTGGGTGGCCGGCCACTCGATCACGCGGAGATTCTGGCCGCCACGGCGCGGATGGCCGATCTGTTTCAGAGAGTCGTCGGGCGATTCGCGCGCGGACTGGGGTGAAGGTCACTTCGTGTTCACAACCCAGCCAGGTGGTTCAGTGGCCCGTGCCCGGATCCCAGCCCGGGCGCAGTCTCGATTGCGAGATGGACGAACTCGAGCGAGCGTTCCACCGAGTCTGCCATTGAGTAGCCGAGCGCCAGATGAGCCGTGATGGCTGATGACAGGGTACACCCGGTTCCGTGGGTGTGACGAGTCTCGATGCGTGGGTGCCGGAAGACCCGCACGGAGTCACCATTGCAGAGCACATCCACGGTCTCGCTCCCGCTCAGGTGTCCGCCCTTCACGAGCGCCGCTTTCGCGCCTTCCAGAACCAGCTGGCGTGCTGCGCGCTCCATGCCCGCCACATCCACCACCTCTTTGCCCGTGAGGATCCTGGCTTCATCCAGGTTGGGCGTGACGAGATCGCACAGGGGCAGCAGCTCGCGCTGGATAGCAGCCACCGCTTCCGGTTCGAGGAGTGGATCGCCGGATGTCGCCACCATCACCGGATCGAGTACGTAGGGGGCCAGCGAGTGCAGGCGTAAGCCGGCTGCCACCGTTCCAACCACGCCGGCATCGGCCAGCATACCTGTCTTGACCGCGGCCGGTCGCAGATCGGTAGCCACGGCATCGAGTTGGCTGGAGATCAGCTTCGGCGACACGGCCACCCAGTCGGTCACCCCACACGTATTCTGTGCGGTGATGGCAGTGATCACCGAAGTGCCGAAAACGCCGAAGCGTTGGAAGGTCTTGAGGTCGGCCTGGATCCCGGCGCCGCCACCCGAGTCGGATCCGGCGATGGTTAGAGCTATGCGCATGGACGAATGTTAGCTCGCCTGCTTTGGCTCAGGCGACGGCGGCAGGGCCTGCACTCGCTTCTTGAACTCGTGGAAGTTCGGCGTGTCTCTGGAGAGCGACTGAAGTATCAGCGGGTCGATCTTGTCGATCATCGCCTGAGTGTCGGCCACGCGGTCTTCCTCCAATGGATGCGTTGCGAACCACGCCTCCACACCGGCGGGGCGAGCGCCGCGTTCGGCGATGAGCTTCTGGAACATCTCCGGCATTCCGCGCGGATCTATCCCCGCGCGAGTCACGTACGTGACTCCGCTCTCGTCCGCCTCCATCTCGGCCTCACGGCTGAACTTCGCGAAGATCGCACCGCCGGCCACGTTGATGAGCGCGCCGGTCGCCTGGCTCTCGCACACGCGCATGAGGATGCAGCCCAGCGACACTCCGACGTTTGCCGCCTGCTGCTTCTCCATTAGCTTCACCGAGTGCCTGTGCGTCACGTGGCCGATTTCGTGGCCCAGGACTCCGGCGAGCTCGTCCAGCTTGTCGGAGCGCTCGATGAGGCCGCGGTTCACGTAGACGTAGCCGCCCGGGACCGCGAACGCGTTCACCTCTTTGCTGTCGACAACGAAGAAGTGCCAGTCGAGGTTGCGGTCGTCAGACACCTCGGCGATTGAGTCACCGAGCACGTTTATGTAGCGGTTGATCTCTGGGTCCTGCACTATTGGCAGTTGGGCGTTGATCTGCGCCGCGTACTGCCTACCGAGCTCTACTTCCTGCTGGGTGGAGATGGTGGCACACGCTGTCATCGTGACCATCAAAGCCGCGCCCGCTGCTAACCGTTTCATGGAAGCTCCTGTGTACGCTTGCGTTGCCCTGACTTCAGGCAATTCCAGTTCCGATCGTCCGTAAGCTAACGGCGTGAAATTACTAACCTTAGCCCGCGATCTCCAACGCCGCCGCGCGCGCGAGCGGCAACGGCTCTTCGTTGCCGAGGGTGTTCGTGCCGTCGAGGAGCTGCTACGCTCCGGGTTCGAGGTGCACGGGGCCCTCGTGAGCCCGACGCTTGCGGCGTCGCCGCGGGGATGTGCGCTGCGCGCTGCACTGGATGCGAGCGGGGCGCCGGTGCTCGAAGTGGACGGCCAGGATTTCGCGACTGCCGCGTCCACCGAGTCGCCCCAGGGCGTGTTGGTGCTGGCCAGGATCCCCGAGCGCAGTCTGGAGGACTTGGCTCTCCCACCTCGCATACGACTCCTGGTGCTCGACGGTATCCAGGATCCCGGCAACGTCGGGACGCTGCTTCGAACCGCGGCTGCGTTTGGTGTCACAGCCACGCTTGCCATGCCGGGCACTGTTGACCTCTGGAATGGTAAAGTCGTCCGTAGTGCGATGGGAGCGCTCTTCCATCATTTCGTGATGTCTTGTACCTGGGCGGAGCTGGACGAGTTCCTCGCGGCGCACGAGGTTTCCCTGTGGGGCGCCGATGTCGCTGGCGAGCCACTCGACGAATTCCGCACGCCATTTCCTCCGGCGCTCGCTCTGGCGGTGGGCAACGAGGGCGCCGGACTCTCGGGCGAGGCCACGGCTCGCGCTGTGCGCCGCGTGAAAATCCGCACGGGTCCGGACGTCGAGTCGCTCAATGTCGCCGTAGCCGCCGGCATCCTCCTCCACCACTTCCGGTCGTGACCCTACCGCTCGCTGCCATCGACCCCACCGCTACGCGCACACTCGCGTTCGTCGTGGGGGCCGTGATAGGCTCGTTCCTCAATGTGTGCGTGTCGCGCTGGCCGAAGGAGCTTTCGGTAGTGTCACCGCGGTCACGCTGCCCGAATTGCGGGCACGAGATCGCCTGGTTCGAGAACATTCCGGTGGTGAGCTGGCTGGCGCTGCGCGCACGCTGCAGCGGGTGCCGCGAGCGCATCTCGGTAGCTTACCCGCTGGTGGAGCTCGTGGTTGGGTTTGGCTGGCTTGCCGCGGTACTGCTCTACGGGCCCGGTCTCACGGCGCTACGGGTTGCGGTATTCGGCACGGTGTTGCTGGGCGTGGTGCTCACCGATGCCATGGAATACGTGATTCCGGACGGGTTCACGGCGTTCGGCCTGCTCTGGGCAATTCTCATGGCCGGTGCCGCGATCTTCGTCGGTGAAACATCCCCGTTCGCCGGGCTGTATGACGCGGTCATGGGTGCTTGCGCCGCAGCGGGCGCCGTCGCCATCGTGGGCTGGTTTGGCGAGATGGCCTTCAAGAAAGAGGCGATGGGCTTTGGCGACGTCACGTTGATGGCCATGGTCGGAGCGCATCTGGGCATCGGCCGCAGCTTGCTGACCATCTTCCTGGGCGCGGCGCTCGGCGCGGTGGTGTTCCTCGCCATAGTTTTCCCGATAGCATGGCTGCGGAGCAGACGTGCCGGCACGGAATTCGACCCGCCGCTCGTTCCGTTCGGCGTCTTCCTTGCTCCGGCCGCCATGATAGCGCTCCTGTGGGGAGGAGCGCTCATAGACTGGTATCGAGGGTTGGTGGGACTATGATGTTCGGCGACATGCTGCGTCCGAACGAGATGACGCTGGAGCACGTGACGCGCGACCTGACCGCGTTGGCGAAGGCCGGGAAGTTGGAGCCGGTGCGCTGCCGCGATGTGGAGATCTCGCGGGTGGTGGACGTCCTGCTCCGCCACGGTAAGAACAACCCTGCGCTCGTCGGAGCGGCCGGGGTAGGGAAGACGGCCATAGCCGAGGGCCTCGCCCAACGCGTTGCGTCTGGTTCCGTGCCGCTCGCACTTCGCTCCGCACGAATCCTCGCGCTCGATCACGTGTCGTTGATTGCGGGGACCATGTTCCGCGGGCAGTACGAGGAGCGCTTGCGAGCCGTGGTGGCCGCCGCCACGGCCGATCCCAACGTGATCCTCTTCATCGACGAGTTGCACAACCTCATCGGCCAGGGGACCGCGGTGGGCGTCGCCATGGATGCCGCCAACATGCTCAAGCCGGCGTTGGTGCGCGGGGAGTTCCGCGTGATAGGTGCCACGACGCGCGAGGAGTACGATCGGTGGGTGCGCGGAGACCCCGCGCTCGAGCGGCGCTTCCAACCTGTGCTCGTACGCGAGCTGACTCCCGCTGAGACGCTCGAGGTTCTGCGCGCGCGGCTGGAGCGGCTGGAGCGCCACCATTCGGTGGCGATTGCGGAGGACGCAGTAGTGGCCAGCGTGGAGCTGACAGATCGCTACGTGACCGATCGTGTGCGCCCGGATCGAGCCATCGATGCATTGGACGAGGCGTGCGCGCACGCCCAGGCCAACGCGTCGTACTCGCGCGAGCTCGAGGCACTGATCGTCGAGCGGCGCGAGCTGGCGCGCCTTGCCGAACGCGTGTCAGCCGCGGAGCGCGCGGGCGATCGAGTGGAGGAGCGCGCTGGCGACCGCGCTGGCGAGAGCAGCGCCCAGACGTCTGGCGATGCTGCGTCGCTGGACGATCCGCTCGGCCGCATCGCGCGCGACGGCTTCGCGGCGTTGGAGCGCTTTGGCCGCGACATCGAGGCAGTGCTCTCGGGTGGGAGCGCTGCCACAGGCCCGCTACCCCCCTTCGCGCGACCTGCGGCCACCGAGCCCGCTGACCAGGCTGAGTCGACCGCGCCGAACGCCGCGGATGCCTCTCCGGCCGAACGACCGGCGCCAGGCGCCCGAGCAACTACTGGTGATCGCGGCGTGTCGCGTGCCGGCGCACACGCGGCTGACCAGCGTCAGCGCCTCGCGACTCTGGAAGCCGAGCTCCGGCGGCGTCTCATCGACGAAGGATTGGTGGTGCGCGGCCACGATGTGGCGCGAGTGGTGGCGGTTGCCACCGGCCAACACGTACACTGGAGCGTATGAAACTGCAATTGGAGCGAGTACTCGTCGCGCTGGCGCTGACTGCGGCCGCGGCCTGCGGGCGCGAAGCGAAGGCTGTCGGTGATGGGCCCTACGCGAAGCAGGTGGCCGACGCCATCCCGTCCATCGAGAAGGGTACCGGTCTCCGCTTCAAGACTCCGCCGGTGGTGGAGACGCGCACCAAGGCGCAGGTTCGCTCGTTTCTGGAGCAGCGATTCTCCGAGGACGTGAGCGACGCCGAGATCGAGGGGCAGGAGATCTTCTATAGCCGGCTGGGACTCATCCCCGATACGATGAAGCTGCGCCGGTTCCTGCTCGACCTTCTCACCGAACAAGTGGCGGGCTTCTACGACCCGAAGACGAAGGTGCTCTACGTGGTGGACGGCGCGCCGCCCGAGCAGGTGGGGTTCGTGGTCTCGCACGAGTTGATTCACGCGCTGCAGGACCAGTACACCAACCTCGATTCGATCCAGGACATGGAGGGAAACAACGACCGCTCGCTGGCGGCGCAGGCGGTGTTCGAGGGGCAGGCGATGCTGGTTCCCATCGAGGCGGCGCTCGGGAAGGGAGTCTTTCTACCTGGCGGGTGGGAGCGTGTGCGTGAGATGATCCGTCAGCAGCAGGCGAACATGCCGATCTTCTCGTCTGCGCCCTTTCTGGTGCAGGAGACGCTCATCTTCCCGTATCTGAGCGGTGCGGAGTTCATGAGGCGCTTCCAGGCGGAGCGCCCCGGCAAGTCGCCGTTCGGGAAGGACATGCCGACTTCCACCGAGCAGATCCTTCATGAGAAGGCGTACTTCGGCGCTACCAGAGATGATCCCATCGAGGTCACGCTACCAGCCCCAGCGACGGGGAGCGTCATCTATTCCGACAACATGGGCGAGTTCGAGACCCGCCTGTTCCTCTTCCAGCATCTGCAGGACCAGAACGACGCCGTGCGCGGTGCCGCCGGCTGGGATGGCGACCGCTACTCTGTGATTCGCACACCGCGCGGCGACGGCATCGCGTGGCTCACGGTGTGGGATTCGGCGGTTGATGCCGCCGAGTTCGGCAGCTATCTGGAAGAGATCACCACGAAGCGATTCCGCTCCGCCACGTCCAGCCCCACCGCTGGTGGGCATGCGTACCGCGTGGGCGACCGCACCATCACCGTCCGGGGCGGTGAAGTCCAGGGCCGCAGCTCGGTTCTGTACACCGACCTGCCGGCGGGGATTAACTACGGGGTTCAGGGTTCAGGGGGCAGGGGGCAGTGAACGCCTTCCAGGGTCGAGATCTCTACCCCGAGGTAGTTCCCCTGCCACCTGAACCCTGAACCCTGAACCCTGTAGTTCAGAGCGGAGCAGTCCCTGGCTCCTGAACTCTGAACCCTGAACCCCGTAGTTCCTCCTCCTCGTCTTGCGGAGCGTGGTCGGCGAGGGGGTGCGGGATTGCTGGGAGGAGGGCCAGGCGGAGCACCTCGTCCATCGCCTGGACGAAAGTGAAAGCCATGTTCTGCCGGACCTCGTTGGGGATGTCTCGCAGGTCCTTCTCGTTGCTCTTGGGGATGATCACCTCGCGCAGCCCCGAACGATACGCGGACATGACCTTCTCCTTCACGCCGCCGATCTCCAGCACCTTGCCGCGAAGTGTCACCTCGCCGGTCATCGCGACGTCGCGTCGCACCGGGCGGTCACTGAGCGCGCTGGCAATGGCCAGCGTGATGCTGATACCGGCGCTCGGCCCGTCCTTGGGGATCGCTCCCGCGGGGAGATGGATGTGCAGGTCGAAATCGCGGAACATTCGCTCTTCGATGTCGAGCTGGCGCGCGCGCGAGCGGACGTAGGAGTACGCCGCATCTACTGACTCCCTCATCACGTCGCCGAGCTGGCCGGTGACGATGAGCCGCCCCGTGCCGGGCATCTTGAGCGCCTCGATCACCATGATGTCGCCACCGGTGGCCGTCCACGCGAGCCCTGTCACCGCGCCCACTTCCGGCTCCTTCTCGGCGGCCTCCATGGAGAATCGCGGCGATCCGAGCATGTCCTCCACCATCGCGTGGTCCACCACCCACGCCCCCTCCTCACCCTCCGCCTTCTTGAAGGCGCGCTTGCGCATGATCATGGCGAGGTTGCGCGCGAAGCCGCGGAGACCTGCCTCGCGTGCGTAGCCACTGGAGATGAAGCCCAGGATCTCGTCGGTGAACTGGAGATCCTTGTCGGTGAGACCGTGCTCCTCGATCAGCTTCGGGAGCAGGTAGCGCCAGGCGATCTCCACCTTCTCCTCGATCGTATAGCCGGCGATGCGGATGACTTCCATCCGGTCGCGCAGTGGAGCGGGGATGTCGAACAGATTGTTGGCCGTGCAGATGAAAAGTACGGACGACAGGTTGAACGGGAGGTTGATGTAGTGGTCCACGAACGAGTGGTTCTGCGATGGATCGAGCACCTCGAGCATCGCCGCCGTGGGGTCGCCGGACGCTCCGCCGTGCGTGACCTTGTCGATCTCGTCGATCATGAGCACCGGATCTCTCACCGAGACGCGCCTGAGCGCCTGGATGATCAGTCCGGGCATCGCACCCACGTAAGTGCGTCGATGTCCGCGAATCTCGGCCTCGTCGCGCACGCCGCCCACCGAGATACGGTAGAACGCCCGCCCGATGGACTGCGAGATCGCCTCGCCCAACGATGTCTTCCCCGTACCCGGAGGGCCCACGAAGCAGAGAATGGGACCGTGCGGGTCACCGCCGCGGAGTTTGCGAACCGCGAGATACTCGAGGATGCGCTCCTTGGCTTCCTTGAGACCATAGTGCTTCTCGTCCAGCGCTTCCTGAACCTTGGACAGAGCGATGGCATCCTCGCCGGAGCGAGCGGTCCACGGCAGCGCGAGTAGCCAGTCCAGATAGGTGCGGATGACCTGGTACTCGCTCGAGGCCGGCGAGAGCATGCGCATTCTCTCCGTCTCGTGCCGCGCCTCCTGCGCCGCTTTCTCCGGCAGCCCGACTTCATCGATGCGCTTGAGCATCTCAGCGACATCCTTCTCGGCCGGATCCGTTTCGCCGAGCTCCGCCTGGATGGCGCGGAGCTGTTGACGCAGGTAGAACTCGCGCTGGTGTTGCTCGATCTTCACCTCGGTCTGGCGCTTGACGTCCTCCATCACCCGAGCGCGCGCCACCTCGCGCTCCAGGCGACCGAGCACGAAGCGGATGCGTTCGGCGATGTCGAGCCGCTGAACCACCTCGTCCTTATCGGAAATCCGGAAGTTCATGTTCGTGGCCGCGAGGTCGGCGAACCGCCCCGGGTCGGCCATGTTCATCTTCAGGATCTCCGGCACTTCGTCGGGGATGCGATCCACCAGCTCGGCGAGAGTCTCGGCCGACGACACCAGGCGCGACATGAGATCCTCACCCTGCACCAGGTCGAGTGGCTTCTCACGGGCCGGCTTGATTCGCGCCACCGGGTACGGCTCGCGCGAGATCACTTCCTCCACCACGATGCGGCGAAGGCCCTGAAGTGTGATCTGGATCGTGTCGCCCGGGAGGTTGATCCTCTCATGCACGCGCGCTGCCACGCCCACTCTCCCGACGAGCCAGTCGGGATTGACGGGTTCGTCGTGCTCCCCGCTTGCTACGAGGAGCCCCACGATCAATCCGGGTTCATCGTTCGCACGAATGAGCTCGAGGTTCTCGGGCGCCCCCATCTGGACGGCGATCGTCCCGAGTGGGTAAACGATGGTCGAACGCAGCGCCATGATGGGAAGCGTCGGCGGCAGTTCCGACCTGAGGATTTCGTCTTTGCGTTGCGATGGAGACATTAACTACGGGGTTCAGGGTTTCAACTACGGGGTTCAGGGTTCAGGTACTGCGAAGGATCAGGGATCAGGAAGCAGGGATCAGGAACTACGTCGGGGTAGAGAGCTGTATGCCGGGGCAGTTCCTGAACCCTGAACCCTGCCCCCTGAACCCCGTACTTCCCCCCCCATTGCTACCAATTCTAACCCGACCTAACTTTAACGGCTATGTTTGACGAGCTCAGTGAGAAACTAGATGGTGTGTTCGCGCGCCTGCGTGGGCGCGGGGTACTGTCCGAAGCCGACATAAAAGAAGGTTTGCGGGAGGTCCGGCGCGTTCTGCTGGAGGCCGACGTGAACTTCCAGTTGACGCGTGAATTCCTCGAGCGCGTCGAGAAGAGAGCTGTCGGTGTCTCATCCCTCAGGACAGTCTCACCTGGACAGCAACTCGTCAAGATAGTCCATGACGAACTGACCACCATGCTGGGTGAGCGGCGCGAGGGGCTCAAGATGAGCACCGTGCCGCCGACTGTGGTACTTATGGTGGGGTTGCAGGGCTCTGGTAAGACCACCACCGCGGCGAAGTTGGCGCGCAAGCTCAAGGGGGATGGGCGCCCCGTGCGACTCGTGGCGGCCGACGTCTACCGCCCGGCCGCCATCGACCAGCTCGTCACGTTGGGAGAGCAGGTTGAAGTTCCGGTGTATCTCGACCGCGATAGCAAGGACGTGGTCAAGATCGCCAAACGGGGCATCGACGAGGCCAAGCGCGCGCGCGACCGCGTGGTGATCGTGGATACCGCTGGTCGGCTGCAGATCGACGACGACATGATGTCGGAGCTGAAGCGCCTCAAGGAGGCGGTGCGCCCCGACGAGATTCTCTTCGTCGCCGATGGCATGACTGGTCAGGACGCGGTGCGAATCGCCAAGGGCTTCGATGAAGCGCTGGGCATCACTGGCGTGATACTGACCAAGATGGACGGCGACGCCAGGGGTGGAGCGGCGCTGTCGATCCACGGTGTCACGAAGAAGCCGATCAAGTTCATTGGCGTTGGCGAGCGGTTGGATGCGCTCGAAGAATTCTTTCCCGACCGCATGGCCGGGCGCATTCTTCAGATGGGCGACATCGTCACCCTCGTGGAGAAGGCGCAGGAAACCTTCGATGCCGAAGAATCCAAGCGACTCGAGAAGAAGGTGCGCAAGGAGGGACTCGACCTCGAGGACTTCCTGACCACCATGAAGCAGATCCAGAAGCTGGGACCGCTCGAGGGACTTCTCAAGATGATCCCGGGCGTGAACTCGAAGATGCTCAAGCAGGCGAACACCGATCCCCGGCGCATGAGGCACGTGGAGGCGATAGTCCTCTCCATGACGCCACAGGAGCGCAAGCAGCCCGGGATCATCAATGGCACCCGTCGCGCCCGTATAGCGCGTGGCTGCGGCCGCCCGGTAAGTGAAGTGAACCGCCTGCTCCAGCAGTTCCGCGAAATGCAGAAGATGATGAAGAAGATGGGGCAGGGAGGCAGGATGAGCGGTATGCCGGGGATGCCTGGTATGCCGTTCAGGAGATGATAGGGACGGGGTTCAGGGTTCAGGGTGCAGGGTTCAGGAACTACCTCGGGGGCGAGGGCCTTCCCCGACGAGTAGTTCCTGAACCCTGAACCCTGAAGCCTGAACCCCGTAGTTCCCGGGTGCGCTCCGGAAATTCCGGTCGCGCGATGAGCCCGGTGTTGTATCGCAAACTCTGAAGGGGGTAGTTAGATGGTAAGAATTCGTCTCCGCCGTGTTGGACGGAAGAAGACCCCGGTCTATCGTATTGTCGTCACAGACGCGCGGGCTCCGCGCGATGGGCGTTTCATCGAGACCATCGGCCACTACAACCCCCGGCAGGCTGAGGGTGGGCTCGACGTCGTGGCCGAGCGCGCGGACTACTGGCTGGGCGTGGGCGCTCAGCCGTCCGACACGGTCCGTTCACTCCTGCGCAAGGCTGGGGTGCTGAAGGCTCGGCATGACCGCCGCGCGGCCGCACGGCGCCAGGGTAGCGCCGTGCCCGTGAGTGAGGCGCCGGTCGAAGAGGCGCCAGTCGGAGAGTGACATGACCCCGCCCGAGCTGATGATCGTCGGGCGGCTGCGTAAGGCACACGGGATCAGGGGCGAGCTCGCGGTCGAGCCGCTCACAGACGCGCCGGCCGAGGTGTTCTCGGCCGGCCGTCGTCTCCACGCCGGCACCGCAGAGGGCGACCCCGACCCAGCGGGCAGGCTTCTCACAGTGCGTCGCGCGCGCGCCCAGGGTGACGGGTCCGTGCTCGTCTCGTTCGATGAGATCTCCAGTCGTGGCGAGGCACAGGAGTGGCGCGGCCTGTATCTACTGGCGCCATCGAGCGAACTGGCCCCACCAGCCGAGGGCCAGGTGTACGTTCACGAGCTCCCCGGGATGCGAGTTGTGCTCGACACGGGTGAGCTACTGGGCGAGGTGGCCGACGTGTACGAACTGCCCCAGGGACTCGCCCTCGACGTGCGACGCGAGGGAGGCAGCGTGGTGCTCCCCTTCCAGGAGGAGTTCGTCAGGTCCGTGGACCGCACGGAGCGCCTCATAGTCGCAACGCCTCCGGAGGGGCTCTTCGAGTGACGTTGCGCGTGAACATCGTCACGATCTTCCCCGAGTACTTCGCGCCGCTGGGCCTGAGCATCCCCTCGCGCGCCGCTGCGGCGGGGAGCGTTACTTACCAGATCGTGGACCTGCGTCAGTTCACGCACGACCGCCACCGCACCGTCGACGACGCCCCGTTCGGTGGAGGGCCCGGCATGGTGATGAAGCCGGGGCCGTTCTTCGAGGCGGTGGAGTCGCTCGGCGCCCGCGCGCCTATCGTGCTCGTCTCCGCCCGCGGCAGGCACTTCGCGCAGGCCGATGCGGTGCGCTACGCGGCCGGCACCGAGCTCACGATCCTCTGCGGACACTACAAGGATGTGGACCAGCGAGTGGCGGATCACCTGGCCACCGAGGAGATATCGCTCGGCGATTTCGTCCTCTCCGGTGGTGAGCCCGCCGCACTCGCGATCGTGGACGCCACGGTACGCCTGCTGGAGGGCGCGATGTCCGACAGCGAGAGCGCCCACACCGATTCGTTCTGGCAGTCCGGGCTCAGCGCGCCGAGTTATACTCGTCCCGCCGACTTCCGCGGCCTTCCGGTGCCCGATGTCCTTCTCTCCGGCGATCACGCGCGTATCGCCGCCTGGCGGAAAGCGGAAGGTGAGCGGTTGACGAAGCAGAGGGCGGAGTCGGCAGGGGCGAGCGATCGCGAAGCAGCCGGCGTGGATCAGGGAACGACACCTGCCGTGGCGCGGGACGTGGATCAGGGAACCACACCTACCGTGGCCGGGAACTGTTCCCCGAACCACGACCCTTAACTTTATAGCCCTTCCCGATCCCTGATCCCTGCTTCCTGCTTCCTGATCCCTGGCAGTTCGTAGTTCCTGAACCCTGAACCCTGCCCCCTGAACCCCGTAGTCCCTCCATGCCTACATCCGTCAATCCGGCAACCGGTCAGATCCTCGCTACTTATCCGGAGCTATCAGCGTCGGAGCTGGAGGATCGCATCGAGCGGGCGTCTACCGCATTCGCGCGACATGCACGGAGCGCATTCGCCGACCGTGAGAGCCGCATGCTGCGAGCGGCCGACATTCTCGAGAAGGAGCAGGGTGAGCTCGGTCGGCTGATGGCTCTGGAGATGGGGAAGCCGATCGGGAGCGGCGCCGCTGAGGCGATGAAATGCGCCTGGGTGTGCCGTTACTACGCCGAGCACGCCGAACGATTCCTGGCGCGCGAGTCCGTGGAGATCGGGGCGGTACAGAGCTTCATAGCCTATCAGCCGCTGGGTCCCGTGCTCGCCGTGATGCCGTGGAACTTCCCCTTGTGGCAGGTCTTCCGTTTCGCTGCGCCCGCGCTGATGGCGGGCAATGTCGGGCTGCTCAAACACGCATCGAACGTCCCGCAGTGCGCCATGGCGATCGAGGACATCTTCCGTCGTGCCGGCTTCGACGGCGACGAATTCCAGACGCTGCTCATCGGATCGGCGCAGGTGGCGAGCGTCGTGGCCGATCCGCGTATCGCGGCTGTGACAGTAACCGGTAGTGAGCGTGCGGGTAGCGATGTTGCCGCGGCCGCCGGCAGAGCGATCAAGAAGAGCGTGCTCGAGCTGGGCGGGAGCGATCCGTTCATCATCATGCCGAGCGCCGACCTCGATGCCGCCGTGAGCACCGCGGTGAAGGCGCGTACGGTGAACTCGGGTCAGTCGTGCATCGCCGCCAAGCGATTCATCGTTCACCAGAAGATCGCGGATGATTTCGAGTGGCGCTTCGTGCGCTCCATGGAGAGGCTCGTCGTGGGCGACCCCCTGGATGAGCGCACGGAGATCGGCCCTCTTGCGACCCCGGCGATCCTGGAAGGGCTAGAGGAGCAGGTCGCGCGCACGGTCGAGGCGGGCGGGCGCATCCTGACCGGCGGCAAGCGACCACGGGGCCCGGGGAACTTCTACGCTCCCACGGTACTCACCAGCATACCGGTGGGCTCACCCGCGTACGAGGAGGAGCTCTTCGGCCCCGTGGCAGCGCTCTTCCGAGCTCGCGACATCGACCACGCGATCCAGATCGCCAACGACACCAGCTTCGGGTTGGGCTCGAGCGTCTGGACCAGCGACGAGGCCGAACGCGAGCGATTCATCACGGAGCTGCAGGCCGGCCAGGTCTTCGTGAATGCGATGGTCTCGTCCGATCCGCGCCTCCCTTTCGGCGGCGTCAAGCGCTCCGGCTACGGTCGCGAGCTAGGCCAGTTGGGAATCAGGGAGTTCGTGAACATCAAGACTGTGGTCGTGCGATAGTAACTACGGGGTTCAGGGTTCAGGGGGCAGGAGGTAAGGGAACTGATAGGGGGCAGGAACTGCCTCGGGGTAGAGATCCTGCCCCCGAGGCAGTTCCTGCCCCCTGAACCCTGCCCCCCGTAGTCATCGGTGCTCCACCACTCCCACCTGCTGGCAGTACTCCAGCACGGGGCATTGGCTGCACTTCGGCAGGCGGCCGGTGCACACGTGCTTTCCGAAGGGGACCAGGAGGCGGTTGATCTCCAGCCAGTAGCGACGTGGAAGGATTGCCTCGAGTGCGCGCATGGTCTGCTCGGGAGTGCTCGTGGCCACGTAGCCCCAGCGGTTCGTGACGCGATGGACGTGGACGTCCACGCCTACCGCTGCTTCGCCGCAGGCGATCCCCAGCACGAGGTTGGCGCACTTGGGACCCACTCCGGCAAAGGAGCGGAGAACCTCCGCGTCGCATGGCAGGGTGCCGCCGAACTCTCGCTCGACCCGCTCGGCGATGGCGTGTATCTGGTGCGCCTTCACCGTGTGGAAGGACGACTCTTGAATCAGCGAGTCGATGCGGTTCGCTCCCAACTTTGCTATCGCGGCCGGCGTACGCGCAGCGGCGAAGAGCCGGAGTGCCAGCGGCAGCATCACCTCGTCGCGGGTGCGGATGGAGATGATGCAGGCCACCAGCTGCTCGAACGCGGAGACGAAGCCTCGCTCGGCGAGCTCGAACATCGCCGCCTTGGGGAACGGGCGGACCGCGCTCTCTATGAGGCGCAGCATGTGGGGGACGTCGAAGGGCTTCCTCGCAGCGGAACTATCGCGCTCCTGAGGCCCCGCGTCCCACATCTCAGGCCGCGCTCTTGAGCCCTGCCACCAAGCTTCCCACTTCCGCGATCACCCGCTCATTGCCCTCGCGGATCAGCGCGGCGAGGATGTGCTTGCAGATCGCGTCGCGCCATATGTGGTCGGCGCAGTCGCAGCGGGGGAACGCGGCCGTGTAGAGATCCACCCAGTGAGGATCCTTGCCACCCGTGAAGTGATAGCGGCCGTATCCCACGCGTTCACCACGTAGCCCCAGGGATCGCTCGAGGCGCGAGCGATCCACCCCACCGGCGGCATCGAAATCGATGGCGGGCTGCTCTCTGGTTTCTGCAACTTCACTCATCCGTCGTAACTCCCAGTCGGTCCGTTGAGAACAGTGGTCAGCGACAGCGTGCAGTCATCAGTGACACCGTTCCGCATGCTACTTGCGTCGCTCGCCCGCCTCGTGTCCTGGTACTCCCTGGGGCGAGCGGATGGTCTGTAACCCTACCCCAGATACTACCCCGGGCGGCGAGAAATGGTCTGGCAGAATGCGGCGTGGGACGCCCTGGTCCGGCGGGTGAAGTGTCTCCAGTAGAGCTTGTTGCACGGCGCATGGCTGGCCATGCGTGGCTGTGTGTACGGTGCGAGTCGGGCGGGCTCTGCTCGGCGACTGGACGCGCACCGTGGTGGGAGGAACCGGGCTGCCGGGACGAGTCCGCCTGACTGGCTGCACAGTCAAAGCCACAGTTCATGGCTCCAACCCCTTTGCCAGGACCCGAACTCCAAGTAGCGTTGTCGCGAGACGGTAGCCGGGTCGCAGCACGGATTTCTGCGACCACGGCCCCAGCTATCCACCCTCCCTCCTGGTTCACTCAGCACAAAGCAGCTTACCCCTAATTCTTAACTCGCACGGTTGCTAGGCCGCTCATGCTAGTGACGAGGGCAAAACCGTCGAAAGGCGGCGACGCAAAGCTACGAGGCTAAAGTGCCGAGTCGGGTGCCACGCCAGTCGAGCCGTCGCGCGGACAGCCACGTCTGGAGTCCCCACGATGAATCGTCTCTTCGCTCTTGCCCTGGGTACGTTTGTGGCCGCTGGCTGCAGCGACTCCGTCGGCCCCGCGTCCCCACCTTCCAGCCCGGATAACCCGGCGCCCCAGTCGGCGATACAGTCCGACACCATTCCGGGGCATTACATAGTTCTGCTCAGCTCCAGTGTCACCGACGCCGAGTCCGCCACGCAGGACCTCATGTGGAACAGGCGCGCCGCGATCGAGCACACGTATCAGTATGCAGTGAAGGGTTTCGCGGCCAGGCTCAGCCAGGCGCAGGCGGATTCGTTGCGTGCCAATCCCAGGGTCGCGCTGGTCACACCCGATGTGGTAGTGCGCGGCCAGGCTGTGACGTCTCAGAGTGGCGCCACCTGGGGGATCGATCGGATCGATGAGCACGATTACCCGCTCGAGGGCAGCTATCGCTACGGTGCCACCGGTGCGGGAGTGAATGTCTACGTGATTGACGGCGGCATCCGCTTCACGCACAACGAATTCGGCGGGCGCGCTCACTTCGCCTACGATGTCTTCGGCGGCAATGGTACGGACTGCAGTGGACACGGCACCCACATAGCCGCCACGATTGCTGGACAGACCTATGGCGTGGCTAAGAAGGCCAACGTCTACTCGGTGCGCGTACTGGGCTGCGACGGCAATTCGACTGTGGGGAAGATCATCGCTGGGGTGGACTGGGTAACCGGTCACCACAAGAAGCCCGCGGTGGCCAATATGAGCCTCGGGTCCCTTGGCAACGCGATATTCGACTCCGTGGTGAAGGCTTCGGTCGCCAGGGGCGTGACCTATGTGACCTCGGCTGGGAACGACGCCACGGATGCATGCCGCCAGTCTCCCGCGCGGGTGTCGCAGGTGCTGACGGTCGCCGCGACCCAGGAGCACGATGCACGCGCTTCGTGGTCGAACTATGGGAGCTGCGTGAACATCTTCGCACCGGGCGTCGGGATCACTTCGGCGTCCTACACGAGCGATGGAGCTACGCGCGTGATGAGCGGGACTTCGATGGCCGCTCCCCATGTGACGGGGGTCGCGGCGCTCTATCTCCAGGTACATCCGGATGCCTCACCATCGCAGGTGCGGAGCGCGATCCTGAACAATGCCACAACGGGGCGTGTCCAGGGCACTTCTGGCTCGCCGAACCGATTGCTCTACTCGAGCTTCATCTCGACCGGTTCATCAGAGCCGCCGGATAGCGACGCCCCTTCCACGACCACATCCCTGGACCCCACGGCCAGCTTCACCTATTCCTGCAGCGGTCGCACCTGCACCTTCGACGCGAGCGCCTCCACGGCACCGCGAGGTCTTCTCGCGCGCAGCTGGTTCTTCGGTGATGGAGGGCAGGCCGGTGGCGGAAAGGTCACCCGGACCTATGCCGTAGCGGGTACCTACCAGGTGAGGTTCTACATCTACGACGTCCAGGGGCACTACGACATGGTCACCAAGAGCGTGACAACCGGAAGCTCCGGCAGCACCGACGGCTCCGCTCCGAGCACATCGGGCCCCACGTTCAGCTACTCCTGCGCCGCGAACAGGATCTGCGCGTTCGACGCGAGTGAGTACGCGGCGAAAGGTGCGTACGCCTTCAGCTGGTACTTTGGCGACGGCACCCAGGCGGGGTCGGTACACGTGGGGGAGAAGTATTACTCGAGCGCGGGAACCTACACCGTGAAGCTGACCATGGTCCTGAACGGCGAGGTCGTACGGGAGGAGAAGTCGGTTAAGGTAGGGTAGCTGCCTGTTGGGGTCGCGGAGCTGAGCGACGGGCGTGCCAGCGCTGGCAAAACGCCCGTCGTTCTGTTAGCTTGGTACTTCTGCCACAGAAGCCAAGCTGTTTTCCGGGCCTCAACCTAGCCCCGAGCACATTATGCATCCCTTCATCGAAACACAGAAAGAGTACCTACGGGGCGATATTCCCCCATTCCGCCCCGGCGATACGGTGCGTGTGAACGTGCGAGTCAAGGAAGGCGAGAAGGAACGCCTCCAGGCGTTCGAGGGAGTGTGTATCGCTCGCCGTGGCAGTGGCGTCAGCCAGACGTTCACCGTTCGCAAGATTTCCAGCGGCGTTGGCGTGGAGCGTATCTTCCCACTGCACAGCCCCATGATCGGCGGGATTGCCGTCGTGCGTCGTGGGCGCGTGCGTCGTGCGAAGCTGTACTATCTGCGCAACGTGAGCGGCAAGGCCGCCAGGATCCGCGAGCGGAAGACGGCTCGCGCACCCCGGACAGCCGCCGAGTAGCTTCGGGTGCCCGGCGGCGTCACAGGCGGCGCCGGGCGGTCGCTCCGGCGTAGCCGCTGGACGACATTGGAGCGCGATCTCCGGCGTGCTGGCGGGGATATAATCGCCGGTGTGGACGAAGTGGGACGGGGCTCGCTAGCGGGTCCCGTCGTCGCATGCGCCATCATCATGCCGCCGCATGCACGCGCGCTTCGTGGGGTGGACGACTCGAAGGCCCTTCCCGCGGCCGAGCGACGCCGACTCTCGCGCCTTATCCTCGAGCGAGCGGTGGCCGTGGGGCTGGGCGCCGCGTCGGTGGCGGAGATCGACAGGCTCAACATCTACCACGCGAGTACCCTGGCCATGCGTCGAGCCCTGGGTAGGCTCGCCGTGTCGCCGGACCACGTCCTCATAGACGGTCGTCCCATTCGCGCGCTCGGGCGTGCGCACACCGCGGTGGTCCACGGCGACGACAGGTGCTTCAGCATCGCCTGCGCCTCGATCGTTGCCAAGGTGACTCGCGACCGACTCATGACATCACTCGCTGGTCGTCATCCTCCGTATGCCTGGGAGCGCAATGCCGGCTATGCAACGCGTGTCCACATAGAAGCGCTCCGCGAGTTTGGGACGTGCTGCCACCATCGGCGGAGCTTTCTGGTGAAGGCACTGAGCGACGTTTTGCCGGCTCATGGCGATGTTTTGCCCACCGATGAAGATCCCGGGCCACCCGACCCATCCATCTTGCCAACATATGTGATGGGGGTCGCAGAATTACCTGCCTCGATTAGCAAGAATGTAGACGCGTGACCGCGG
>DATCXG010000582.1:0-9577 GCA_036565945.1 Gemmatimonadaceae bacterium | reverse complement strand
CAGCAGTGGCCACCGCCGGCGATGCGCGCGATGTAGATGACATCCGCCGGCGCCTCACCAGCGGAGCCACCGGCACCTACATAGACGAGATACTGCTCGAGCGCGACTCCTCACTCGCTCGCTGGCCGGAACGCATCTCGCAGCCCGTGCGAGTGTGGATATCGAGCGGCAGCCACGTCGCCGGTTGGAAGGAAGAGTTCCCCGGCCGTGTGCGCTCGGCTTTCGAGGAGTGGTCCAAGCTGGACATCCCCGTGCGCTTCGTGTTCGTCACCGACTCGGCCCAGGCCGACGTGCGAGTCACCTGGATCGACCACTTCAACACGCCCATCAGCGGCAAGACCCTCTGGGCACGCGACCGGAGCTGGTGGATAGTGAACGGCAACATCACCCTCGCGCTCCACCATAACGGCGGAGAGCCGCTCGATGACGCCGCGGTCAAGGCCATAACACTGCACGAAGTGGGACACCTTCTGGGGCTCGATCACACCCTCGACACCTCGAACATCATGACCGCCAAGGTGCGCGTTCGCGACCTCTCGGTAGCCGATCGAGCCACGATGGAGCTGCTCTACACCCTGCCGCCCGGGAGCGTGAAGTGAAAACGGCGAGGGGCAGGATCATCCTGCCCCTCGCCGTTCGCCGCGCACCACCAGTGCTCAGCGCTCCCACCCCAGAACCACCGTCGTCTTCTTACCCTTCCGCACGACGTCGAGCTTCGTCTGCTTGGCATCGCTGGCGCTCAGAGCGCGCTGGAGGGCGATGGGGGTAGTCACTGCACGATCGCCGGCGCGAACAATCACGTCGCCAGCGCGAAGACCTGAACGAGCTGCCGGGGTGCCACGCACCACGTGCAGAACGAGAAGGCCATCGTCCACATCGAAGTAGTCGCGCAGCTCCTTCACGCGCCGCACCTCGGCTCCGGCAACCACCCCAGCCTCCACACCGCGCACCATCATGGGGACGCCCGAAAGCGCCACCGAGACGCGAGGCGACGGGGCGAGCGCGGGTAGCGGCGGCATCACCCGAACCCGGCTCCACGCATCCGGAGTCGGGGGAGCGGGAGGAGCCGGGATGACGCTCACACCCCACTCGCTCCAATCACTCTGGGGACGCTTCCCCACCTCCACAGTCACGTCCTTGGTGCTGTTGTCACGCTTCAGGCGGATAGGGAGCCGCGCACCGGGCTGCAGCAATTCCGCGAATGAGTCGGTGCCTTCCACGACATCGTGGCCATCCAGCGCTATCAGTCGGTCACCGGCCTCGATACCTGCGCGCTCGGCGGGCGAGCCAGGCTCCACGGCTTCGACCGTGGGGTAGTCGCTGAAGCGCATCACCTCCTTCCCACCGTCCTCACGCTCGATGGACCACGAGCCGGAGAAAGTGACCCCCAGCCACCCATCGGGCGTCCGCTGCAGCTGTTGCATCGAGGAACGGAGGCGGGTCATGGCGAGCTCGCTCTGGGTCCGGGCAAGCATCATCCTGCGCTGGAGCAACTTGGCCGCAACGGCCTCGTAACGCGAGCGGGCCTCCTCGAGCTCGCGCTCCAGATCGCGACTATCGTCCAGATCACACGTGTCGCATGTGCGAGCGGTCGACGGCGTGCGTTGCGCGCTCAGAGATCCTGACGTCAGTGGCAGCATGATCGCCGCCAGGAGCGCCACCGCTGGCACGAACGCCAGCGAGCGCACGTCTCTCGAGTGCATCATCACCTGCCGGACAGACAAATCAGTGGTGCGCATAGGAGTGTTCTCGGCTCAATAGGAAGTCAGCGACATCCCCGCTGGAAGGGAGCTATTCAGCTGCTGCAGAGTCACGTCCCGGGCAGCGCGCGTGGAGATGAGGTACTGGTTCACGATGGGGTCCGCCGGCGCCTGGTTGACGGCTGCCAGCGCTGCTTCTGACACGCGATCGAGCGCCGCGAGCCTGGTGCGGTACTGGTCCACACCTCCCCTCTCATCCAGGGTAGAGGTATCGCTGGCGGCTATGTAAGCGGCGGCGAGTCTGTACTCGCTCTCCGCCTGCCTCATGAGCGACAGCGCATCATCAATCGACAGAATAGCGCGAGCGCTGTCTGACACCCCTGTGGCGAACGACGTCCCGGCTCTCCCCGAGTTGCCCGCGAAGGAATTACCGACCACCTCGGCCCCTGCTCGTCGCTCCGTGGCCGACGGCTCAGTTGCCGTCGGCTCCGCGCCCGCCGTCTCAGTGGCCGCAATGGAGGGCGAAGGCGGGAGACCAGCGGTGGCACGGCCCACAGCGGCGCCACCACCCGCGAGTAGCACTGCCGCCGCGGCCTGAAGCCACACGCGCCGGCGCGAATGCGAACCCGCCCCGATGCCTGCCAGTCTCACTCTACTGCTGCGGCCCGCGCGCACCGGGGCCAACGCACCAGCTCCATCCACCGACCGCAACAACCCCTCCTCCGCGAGACCAGCCGAGAGCGAGTCCCAGTTGCTGAGTGGCGCCGGAAGAGGCACGGATCGCTCGGCCGCCGAGAGTGAGAGCAGCTCGCGGTACGCCAGTCTTTCCCGCTCGCAGAGAACGCAATCAGCGAGATGTGCTATCTCGTCAGCCGTCGGCTCACTGTCGCCCAGGGCGGCCAGTCGTTCAGGATCCAGGTGCCGCATGTGCTCCGTCCGCTGCCGGCTCCGGTACATCCATAAGCGGCGCGAGCAGCCGGCGTAGCTTCGCGCGCGCCTTGAACAGTTGCGATTTCGACGCACCCGCGGTTATCCCCAACTCCCGCGCGATGTCTTCGTGCGTGTAGCCCTCTACATCGTGCAGCAGGAATACCGTTCGAGCACCCGCGGGGAGCCGTGCCGTGGCCCGCTGAATTGAAGCGGCCACGAACACTCGATCGCCGTCCGGCTCCACCGAGATGGTGTCGTCGGTGATCTCCACCTCGGCCCTGCTCATCCGACGCTCCTTGCGGAGGGCGTTGAGCGTGCGGTTCACCGCTATCCGGTGCGCCCAGGTGCCGAACTGCGCGTCTCCGCGGAACGTGCGGAGCGCTCGGAAGATCTGCATCCAAACCTCCTGCGCGATATCGGCTGCCAGATCCGCATCACCCACCAGGCGCATCACCACCGCATCGATGTGCGGAGCATACCGCGACCAGAGCTGCCGCAGTGCCCGCTCATCACCCTCGATGGCGCGCCGGATTAAGAGTTGATCCGTATCCATGCCGTCAGGAGATTGGTCACGGGATGCCGGCGGATGGTTGTCCTGAGGATGCGGTGGTGCGGGACCGGACGTCCCGCTCGATGGTGGCCGCGCGCTGGCCGACTCGGCGGCTGAGGTCGCCCGGATCGATCCGACGTCGGCTTGTTCCGGAAGGTGCGCGCGCCCATCAACGCGATGCGGCATGGCCGCATCAGTGCCCGGGCCCACCCTGCCTGATTGGTCAGCGGGCAACTGCCGTTCTGGCGTGCCGCTCCTATCGTCCTGGGGCTCGCGTTTCAACACCATGTTACACTCCAAGCGCCACTTCGTCTTGCGGATGACGCGCGCTGGTACCTATCTTCGACCTACCGGCCGTTCCGGCGGTCCGGTGCCTCCAACACTCCCTACGTAGCAAACGCCCGCCAAGTTTGTTGGTGGTTCTCGTCGTCGAATCCGCTGCGCCAGTTCTTGCCAGAGAGCCGTAGTGGTCGTACCCCCGCGCCCGGTGGCTCCGTCTCCGCCACCGGGACTGTTCAGCCGTTCTGAAGGGGTTTTGTCGTGCTCACAACGCTACTCGTTGCATTGGCCGTCGCTAGCGGAGAAGGACTCCCGGTCAAATCGCCCGCCGCCGTGGGGATGTCAGCGGCGCGCCTCCGTGTCATAGATCGCGTGGTGACCCACGGGATCACAGCTGGTGGTTTCCCTGGCGCGGCAGTCGTGGTAGGACGCAAGGGAGCCGCGGTCTGGCACAAGGGTTTCGGACGTCTCGACTGGGCCACGAAGAGCCCCCGCGTCTCGCCATCCGAAACCATATACGACCTGGCCTCGCTCACCAAGGTCGTGGGCACCACGACCGCCGTGATGATCCTCTACGACCAGGGGCTCATCCACCTGGATGATCCGGTTTCGAAGTACCTCCCGGAGTTCACCGGTCGCTACAAAGACGCGATCACCATTCGGCTCCTTCTCGAGCACCGTTCGGGGCTCCCCGCCGACCGGCCGCTCTGGCGCCTGGCGAGCTCCCCCGAAGAAGCTCGGCGCATCGTTCTCTCCACGGCGGTCGACTACAAACCGGGCGCGCGCTACGTCTACTCCGACATCGGGGCAATGACGCTGGCTTTCGTGGTGGAACGCATAACCGGCCGGCCGATCGACCAATTTTTGCACGAGCGGGTGTTCGAGCCGCTCGGCATGACGAACACTTTCTTCCGTCCGGCCGACTCTCTGCGCGACCGCGTGGCGCCCACGGAAGTCACACCGCCACGCGGCTATCCGCTGCAGGGCGAGGTGCACGACGAAAACGCCTACGCTCTGGGCGGAGTGGCGGGTCACGCGGGCCTCTTCAGCACTGCTCAGGATCTCGCAGTCTTCGCGCAGATGATGCTCAATGGCGGTGACTACGACGGCGTGCGCATCGTGGCCGATTCCACGGTACGGCTCTTCACCACCCGCGCCGCCGGCAATCGCGCGCTGGGCTGGGCGATGGCCGACGGGCAGTGGGGCTCCGGCGAGTTTCTCAGCAACCAGGCATACGGCCACGTGGGCTACACCGGCACGTCGATCTGGATCGATCCCGATCGCGAGATGTTCGTCATCCTGCTCACCAACCGGGTGCACGCGGCGCGGGCGCGGCGGCCGGCCAAGGTGATCGCCGATGTGCGCGCCGATCTTTCCGATGCCGCCGCCATCGCGGTCACCGACGACCCTGACCAGCTAATCGCGATGCCGTCGTCGTTCCGCGCCGATCTGGCTCAGGGCTGGAACAAGCCCGTCCGTCCCGCCAGACGGAAGCCCGTCCGCAAGGCAACGCGCAAGACCGTGGCTCACAAGAGCGTGACTCACAAGAGCGTGACTCACAAGAGCTCGAGCGCGCGCGGCACAGCCGCGAATGCCGTGAAGAAAAGCTCAGCCGTGAAGAAGAGCCCGGCCGTGAAGGCGAAGACCACGTCCTCCCAAGCCACGAAGAAGGCCGGCTGAGCACATCCGCGGTCTCCGCCACCGTCATGAGTGGCGGAGGCCGCGCGCCGGCCCCGACTCACCACGCTCCCTTGATCCGTTCCGGCTAGCCGATGAAGTTGCGGTAGCAAACTTCCGGAGCAGTCATGAGCGACGAGACCCCATCCCATCCCGCATATCCCGCAGCGCCGAGTGATGGCGCGCCGGGCAGCGCCCTCACCGCAGATCACGTTAAAGCCGCGCTCCGCCGCGTCATCGACCCGGAGCTCAACATCAACATCATAGATCTGGGGTTGGTCTACGGTATCAACGTCGAAGGCGCGGCGGTGAGCATCGACATGACCCTCACCTCGCCCGGTTGCCCATCCGGCCCGGAGATCACGGGGGACGCCAGCCGCGCGCTCCACGGCTTGCGGGGCGTGGAGAGTGTTGCAGTGAACCTGGTGTGGGATCCCCTCTGGAGCCCCGACAGGATCGATCCGCGGATCAAGGCCTACCTGGGGCTCTGAGTCGTCACCCGCCGCGACTAGCTCCCTTCTGAAAGAGCGGGAGAAACTGCGGGTATCCCTCGGCCTCGAGCCGATCCACCGGTATGAAGCGCACGGCCGCGGAGTTGATGCAGTAGCGCAACCCCGTCGGCCCGGGCCCGTCGTCGAACACGTGGCCCAGGTGCGAATCCGCCCCGGCCGACCGTACTTCGGTGCGCTTCACGAACAGCCGTCGATCCTCCCTCTCCGTCACGGCTTCCGACTCGAGCGGCTTGGAGAAGCTCGGCCACCCGCAGGACGAGTCGAACTTGTCCAGAGAGCTGAATAGCGGTTCGCCGGACACGACGTCCACGTATAGCCCTGGCTCGTGATTGTTCCAGTACGCATTCGTGAAGGGCGGCTCCGTCGCTTCATGCTGCGTCACCTCGTACTGCTGCGCCGTCAACTTCTGCCGCAGCTCGGCGTCACTCGGCTTCTTGTAGCTCATCGCTCCACTCCTCCGTTTCCTGCCCCCGCATCTAGCAGTCCCTGATCCCTGCTTCCTGCTTCCTGATCCCTGCTTCCTGATCCCTGTAGTTCCTGAACCCTGAACCCTGCCCCCTGAACCCCGTAGTTCCCCTGCCCCCTGAACCCCGTCCCTATCCCTCAGCGACTACACGTAATATCTCCGTCCCCATCTCGGCCGCTTGCCAGCGTCGGAGGTCTGGGACATCGAGCAGCTCTTCCATCGTGCTCGGCCGGCGCCGAGCGATGGTTTCCAGCCGCTCCCGCGAAACCAGGACGCCTGGGTCCAGCCCCAGGCGCTCGGCGGCCGACTCGCGGACCGCGCGCAGGCGGCTAACGCGCGCGTCGAAATCGGGGTCGCGGTCCCAGCGCGGGGCGCGCGGAAAGCGGGGGAGGTCTTTATCGGGGACCTCGAGTCCTCGGCGCACCGCTTCGAGGACCTCTTTCCCGCGCCGAGTAGCGATTCCACGCGGCACACCCTTGATGGCAGTCAACGCGTCCAGCGTCCGTGGGGCCTGGCGAGCCACCTCCAGCAAGGCTTCGTTCCCGGCCACTCGGAAAGTGGCCCGGTCGAGCTCGCTCGCCACCACATCGCGCCATGCCGCCAGTTCACGGAAGAGCGCGAGCTGGCGCCTATTCAAGTCACGCGCGCCCTTGATGCGCATGTAGCCGTTCCCATCGGAGTCGACACCCCAGTGCGTCCCCTCGAGCCGCTGGAACTCCTCGCTCGCCCACTCCCAGCGCCCCGCTGCTTCCAGGTCCGCCCGCATCCGGTCGCGCAGATCGAGCAGGTACATGGTGTCCTGCGCTGCGTAGTCGAGCATGTCCTGAGGTAGTGGACGCATCGACCAGTCCGCCCGCTGGTGCTTCTTCTCCAGCTTGATGCCGAAGTACCGCTCTAGCAGCGCGGCCAGACCAAAGGCGCGGATGCCGAGCAGCTGGGCGGCGATTCGCGTATCGAAGATGTGCGACACCTGCCACCCGTAGTCCTGGTGCAGCAGCCGCAGGTCGTAGTCCGCGTCGTGGAACACAACTTCCACACGATCATCCTCGAGCAGCCGGCGCAGTCGCTTGGGCTCGCCCATCGTCAGCGGATCGAGGATCGCGGTGAGCGTACGGGTACTGAGCTGGAGTAGATAGATCCGGTCGACGAATCGGTGGAAGCTGGCTCCCTCCGTGTCGACCGCCAGTGACGGGACGTCCTCGATGGCGGCGAGAGCGAGATCGGCTTCCTCGGGGGAAGCGAGGTAGGCAGGCGTATGAGTTGCGGCTCTATCGGGCACGTACATCCTCTGAAAAGTGCGTTTTCACGAATAGTCTCACGCGGAACGGCATGACAGAAGGGGGGAGCATGGGCGAATATCCTGAGATCGCGCGGATTCCCCCTGCCGGTGTAGCTTCCACCGGATGAGTAACCGGTCGCCAGTCATGACCGTTCCTTCGTCCAGGCCACGCCTATGACAGAGCCCGGCGGCGTTCCTCCCCTGACTCAGCCAGCCCGTCCCCGATCCGTCGATCCAGCCGACCCTGCGCTGACCGACGCAAGTATCGATTCCGAATCTGGCTCGCCCGGTCTGAGCGGCCCTCCACGCTCTCCAGGTCTGCACCCGCACCGCGAGCGCCGCAATCGCAACATCGGCTGGCGCAGCCGCGACATCCTGCGTACGGCCGTGCTTGTAATGGCGGTCTGGGTACTGTTCAAGCTCCTCTGGTTCGCCAGCGACCTGGTGCTGGTAGCCTTCATCGGGCTGCTCTTCGGCCTTGCCGTCTCCGCCGGTGTCGATCGACTGGAGCAGCACCGCATCCCCCGCGGAATCGGGGCTGCCTTCATAGTCATCAGCTTCTTCGCGGCCCTCTACGGCGTCGGTGCACTCATGGCGCCCACCATCAGCGAGCAGGCCGACGTGCTCAAGAGGCGGCTCCCCGAGGCAATCGAGCAGGTCGAGGAGTGGGTCCAGCGACGACATGGTGGCGTCTTCGGTGCGCTCCTAGGCGAGCGCGCTACCGACTCACTGGTTGCGAGAGACACGGGGGCGGGTCAGGCGGCCGCACCTCCCACAGCAGCGGGCCAGGCACAGGCGGACACGGGTGCTGGTATGGCCCCCGCCAGCCCGATCAGGGAGAGGCTCAGCGAGCAGCTCGGCAGAGCGACCCGATACCTCTTCCCCTTCCTCACATCCACCGTAGCGGTACTGGCCGGGCTGGCGATCATCCTCTTCACGGCCATCTACGTGGCCGCCGACACGGAGCTGTACCACCGCGGGATCATGCACCTCTTCCCACATGGCTCACGACGGCTTGCCGGGGAGGTGCTCAGCACGATCGCCAACCAATTACGCAGATGGCTCATCACGCAGCTCATCGCGATGGCGGTGATCGGAGGCGTATCTACCATCGTCCTGCTCATCCTCGACGTGAAGGCGCCCTTCGCTCTGGGGATGATCGCCGGCCTTCTGGAGTTCATCCCGACCGTCGGCCCGGTCCTCAGCGCCATACCGGCGATCGCGATGGGCTTTCTGGATTCCCCTGAGAAGGCGCTCTACGTGACCGTGGCCTACATCGCCATCCAGCAACTCGAGGGTCATATTCTCATCCCACTCCTCATGAAGGGTGGCATGGACCTCCCGCCGGTGCTGACCATCCTGGCCCAGGCGCTGATGGCGCTGCTCTTCGGGTTCCTCGGGCTCATGGTGGCGGTTCCGATGTTGGCCGCGGTCATGGTGCCTGTGAAGATGCTTTACGTGGAGCGAGTTGTGGGAGATGACGTGAGCGCTGGGATGGACGACGAGGACGATGACGATGGCTGACGGGCTCGCCACTATCACTTCCACCCGAATCCTGCCACTGATCGAGCGCTTCCCCGCCCTCGCGCGGCTGCCGCGCGTGGAGCTGGGCTCGTTCCCCTCACCCGTGTCACTCGTGCGAGGCATCCCGCCAGGTGGGGAGATGTGGATCAAGCGCGATGACCTGAATGCCCCGGAGTGGGGCGGCAACAAGGTACGGGCACTCGAGTTTCTGCTCGGCGACGTGCGCGAGGGCGAGACGCTTCTCACAGTGGGGGGCGAGGGCTCGACTCACGTACTCGCGACTGCCGCGATGGGCCGCAGGGTGGGCGCAACCACGATTGCCATCCGCTGGACGCACGAGATGAACCCCGCCGCGCTCCGCGCAGCCGCGCGCGCGTCGGAGCTCTGCGCCGACGTGCGGACCACCTCCGGCCCGCTCTCGACGATGCTGCTGGCGCTCTTCACGCGCTACACCCGCACGGTGCGTTGGATTCCGCCCGGGGGCACCTGCGCGCTAGGGATGCTCGGCCATGTGAACGCTGCGCTGGAGCTGGCGGAGCAGGTGTCGCGTGGCGAGCTGCCCGCACCAGATCGCGTGGTGGTGCCATTGGGGAGTGGCGGCACGGCATCGGGCCTGGCGCTCGGTTTCGCCATCGCGGGGCTCCGTACCACCGTGGTGGC
>DATCXG010000581.1:0-3346 GCA_036565945.1 Gemmatimonadaceae bacterium | reverse complement strand
CTGTGGTGGTGGGGGGGACGGGCTTCTACGTGCGCGCTCTGGTCTCCCCGCTCTTCGAGGAGCCGCCGCTCGACCCGGACCGACGCCTGGCGCTGCGGGGCGCGCTCGACACCCTGCCCACACCCGAGCTGCAGCGTTGGTGCCTGGCGCTCGACCCGGTGCGCGCCCACCTGGGCCGCGCTCAGCTCATGCGTGCGGTGGAGATCGCGCTGCTCACGGGTATTCCTATCTCGGAGTGGCACGTGCGCTCGCCCGGCGCGCCGCGCGGCCGCGTCAGATATCTTGTACTCGATCCAGGCGCCTCGCTGGCCGGTCGTATCGAACGGAGGGCGGGGAAGATGCTCGAGGCTGGCTGGGAGGCCGAGGTCGCGGCCCTGATGGCCGTGGTGCCCAGCGGAGCCCCGGCCTGGAACGCCACGGGATACGCGGCCGTTCGAGATCTCGTGACCGGACGCATTGCGCGTGCTGCGGCGCTCGATCGGATCGTGATCGACACGAGGCAGTACGCCAAGCGCCAGCGCACCTGGTTCCGCAACCAGCTGCGCGATGAGGACGTGACCCTGCTCGACCCCACCCGGGCCGATGCACTGGACCGAGCGGCGGCCTGGTGGATCGGCAATCGTGAGAATTCCCAGTGAAGATCGGCATCACATGCTATCCCACGTACGGCGGCTCCGGCGCTGTGGCCACGGAGCTGGGCATCGCGCTCGCCGAGCGCGGACACGAGGTGCACTTCATAACATACCAGCAGCCCTTCCGGCTGCCGGAGTTTCTGCCGCGGGTATTCTTTCACGAAGTGGATGTAGTTCGTTATCCGCTCTTCGAATACCCGTCCTACGACCTGGCGCTGGCGGTGCACATGCACCAGGTGGTGAAGGCGCACAAGCTCGATCTGATCCATGCGCACTACGCTATCCCGCACGCCACGAGCGCCTGGATAGCGCGCGAGATGCTCGAGGATAGCGGCACGAGTGTCAAGATCATCACCACCCTGCACGGCACCGACATCACGCTGATCGGCCAGGATCCATCGTTCAAGTCGATAACCAAATTCTCGATCGAGCGCTCCGATGGCCTGACTGCCGTGTCACGCTTCCTGAAGGAGCAGACGTACCGGACATTCGGGTGCAACGGCTGCGCCGTTGAGGTGATCCACAACTTCGTGGACCCCGAGGTCTACGACCGGAACCTGTACCGCCAGACCCTCAGGGAGCAGTACGGCGACCACCGCATGGTGCTGATGCATGTTTCCAATTTTCGATCCGTGAAACGGGTGCGCGATGTGATCCGCATATTCGCAAGGGTGAACCGCGCCATACCGAGCGTCATGGTGATGGTGGGCGATGGGCCGGAGCGCGCGCAGGCGGAGGAGGAGGCCAGCGAGCTCGGTGTGCAGGATCACACGTTCTTTCTGGGAAAGATCGATGCAGTTGCGCCGTTGCTCGCGAGCGCTGACCTCTTTCTGCTCCCCAGCCAGAGCGAGTCGTTCGGTCTCAGCGCGCTCGAGGCACTCGCTTGTGGCGTGCCGGTGGTAGCATCGGACATCGGGGGGCTTCCGGATGTCGTGCGGGACGGGATCACGGGCGCCCTCCGTGCTGTGGGTGATGTCGACGCGATGAGCGACGCAGCCATAGGCATCCTGAGCGACCGCGCGCGCTGGTCGACGATGAGTGCGGCTGCTGCTGCCGACGCGCGTGCGCGCTTCTCCAGAGATGACATAGTCTCGCGCTACGAGGCGTTCTATGAGCGCACGCTCGGCTAGGGCGCTGCTGGAGATCGCACGCTGGGAGAACGCCCTCATCGCTTCGGTGGGCGTGCTCTTTGGCGCGTGGTGGGTGGGGTGGGGGGCCGCCAGGCCAATCGCGTTCGCCATCCTGGCTGCTCTTCCACTCACGGCGGCGGCCAATGTCTGGAACGATGTGGCCGATGTGGAGATCGACCGGCGGGCACACCCGGAGCGCCCACTTCCATCTCATCGACTCGATGTGCGTACCGCGCGCCGTTTCGCGTCGCTGGCGGCGCTCGCCAGTGTGGTGTTTGCCTCGGCGGCGGCCGCGTCGCTCGGTGCGCTCACCGTGCTCGTGCTGGCACTCATGTTCGCCTACAGCCCCTGGATCAAGCGCGCCGGCCTGGCGGGTAACATCACCGTGGCGGCGCTGGCATCGCTCCCATTTCTGTACGGCGCATGGGCAGCGGGGAAACCCGCGCAGGCACTGCTGCTCGTGGCAATCGCCGCGCCGCTCCACCTGGCGCGTGAGATAGCCAAGGATCTCGAGGACGCCACCGCGGATGCCGCTACGCGTCGCACGTTGCCAGTGACGGCTGGAAGCGAGGCTGCCGCCGCTGTACTGGTTGCCTCGCTCATCATCTTCTTCCTTCTACTGCTTCCATTCATCGTCGCCCGGCCTCTCCTGGGCGCCGCCCTCATGCCGGCGGCGGCGCTCATCGTGTACGCCGTGTGGTGTGCGCTCCGAGGTCGGCGCGGCAGCCCCCTGGCGTTCAAGCTCGCCATGCTCTGCGCCATGGGAGCCCTGGTGATCGTCCATCCATGAACGCCTGATCGCTGGCCGCCGGTTCTCCGAGCCCGGCCAGGCACCGCTCACCACTACCCAATACCAATGACACCCTTCCAGGCGCTGGTGCTCGGCCTCCTCCAGGGGCTGTGCGAATTCCTTCCCATCAGCAGCTCCGCCCACCTGGCGCTAGTGCCCTGGTTCATGGGCTGGCCCGAGCCGGGATTGTCCTTCGACGTGTCATTGCACGTGGGGACTCTCGTGGCGGTGCTGGTGTATTTCCGGGTCGAGTGGGCGCGGATCATCGCGGCGGCCTGGAAGATCGTTCGCACGCGTCGGGTGGAAACCGAGTCAGAGCGCAGGGTGGTGTTTCTCATCATCGCCACTATCCCGGGAGGCGTCGGCGGCCTGCTGCTCGCCGATTATGCGGAGACCACCTTCCGCTCTCCGGCGATCATAGCCGTCGCGTTGATGACTCTCGGGGTGGTGCTCTGGATCGTGGACCGCTACGCTCCACGCTCGCGCCCACTCGCCAAGATGCGCTGGTGGGACGCCGTGTTCATCGGTGTCGCGCAGGTGTTCGCGCTCATTCCTGGCGTGTCTCGCTCGGGAGCCACCATCACCGCGGGGCGCGCCACTGGCTTCGACCGGGAGAGTGCGGCAGTGTTCAGCTTTCTCATGAGTATGCCGATCATCGCGGCCGCCGCGGTGCTGGAGGTGCCAAACGCCCTACGGGATAACGGCCTCGACCTACCTCTGATCGTCGGGGTACTCGCATCGGCGGTGAGCGGATGGTTGGCCATCGCTGTGCTGCTTCGCTATGTGAGCCGGAA
>DATCXG010000513.1:0-4852 GCA_036565945.1 Gemmatimonadaceae bacterium | reverse complement strand
AGACCAGTAGGGCTCACGCTCGACGAGCAACCTCATAGCCGAAGCGTCCACACCGTCCGGCGTCGGCCGCGGGGGATGAAGCTCATCAGAAGGCGTCCGCTTCCGAGCCACGCGCTGCAGCCACCCGACGCGATGCCGGACCGCGGCCCGGGATGTTAATTTGCGTGCGCCGTCGTGATGGTGACAGGGCGTCACCGGGTACGGCGAGGAGCACCGCGGAAGAAGGAGACCATGAAAGCCATCCTGTTGATAGATCACGGGTCGGTGCGCGCAGCCGCGAACCACATGCTCGAGTGCATGGGCGCGCTCGTGCAGCAGCTGGCCGGCGATGGGACCATCGTGCGAATCGGGCACATGGAACTGGCGGAGCCGACGATCGCGCAGGGCTTCGAGGCGTGCGTGAGCGCCGGCGCCACCGAGATCGTGGCGTTCCCGTACATGCTATCCCCCGGCAAGCACTCCACGCGCGACATCCCGCGTCTGGTGGGCGAAGCAGCCGCACGATTCCCAGCGGTGGCCTATACCGTGACACCGGCCTTCGGCGTGCACGAGCTGCTCGCCGAGGCGGTGCTGGATCGCGTGGGTATACCGCTCGTCGCCCAAGCCTCCAGCGTTACCGAACGTTCGCGGTGCTGCATGCGCCCTGCAGGCGCGCCGGAGCGCTACTGCGGAGACGGATGCCGCGCCGCGATGGACAAGTCGGCGCCAGTACTGTCACAATGACCGGCAGACAGCGGGAAAACATCGCCAGTACTGCCCCGCTGGTGCCATCGCGTTAAGTTGTACCCATGACCACCAACATTGATGGGTCGCAGCCAGCGCTCACGGCCCTCTCCGACGAGGAGGCCATGTTCCGCGACGCAGTCGCGGCATTCGCCGAGGAGGAAGTCCGTCCCCGTGTTCAGGCCATGGAACGCGCCGGCGAGCTGGACAAGGAGCTCATCCCCAAGTTCTTCGAGCTGGGTCTCATGGGGATCGAGGTTCCCGAGCGCTACGGGGGCGCGGGCGGCACGCTGATGATGGTGGCGCTGGCGGTGGAGAGTATCAGCCGTGTGGATGCATCGGCGGCAATCCTCACCGACGTGCAGAACACGCTCGTCAACCACCCCATCACGCACTACGGCAGCGAAGCGCAGAAGGAGAAGTATCTCTCCCGACTCACGGGCGGCACCGTCGGAGCTTATGCCCTCTCGGAGGCCGGCTCGGGGTCCGATGCCTTCGCTCTCTCCTCGCGCGCCGAGAAGCGCGGTGATGACTGGGTGCTGGACGGACGGAAGCTGTGGATCACCAATGGGGCAGAGGCTGGGATCTACGTGATCTTCGCCAACGCCAATCCGTCCGCCGGCTACAAGGGAATAACGGCTTTCATCGTGGAGCGCGACTTCCCGGGCTTCTCGGTGGGGAAGCGGGAGCACAAGATGGGCATCCGCGCCTCCAGCACCACGGAGCTGATCCTCGACCAGTGCGTGGTGCCGGCCGAGAACGTGCTCGGCCCCGTGGGCCAGGGATACAAGATCGCGATCGAGACGCTCAACGGAGGTCGGATCGGGATTGGTGCGCAGATGATCGGCATCGCCGGAGGGGCGCTCGACACTACGCTCGGTTACGTGCGCGAGCGCCAGCAATTCGGTCGATCGATAGCGGAATTCCAGGCGGTGCAGTTCCAGCTCGCGCAGGCGGCCACCGAGCTCGAGGCTGCTCGACTCATGGTGTACAATGCCGCGCGGCTCAAGGATGCCGGCCAGCCGTTCACTCGCGAGGCGGCAATGGCCAAGCTCTTCTCCTCACAGGTGTGTGAGCGCGTCACCTCGCTCTGCCTGGAACTGCACGGTGGCTACGGCTACACCGTCGACTACCCAGTGGAGAAGTTCTACCGCGACGCCAAGATCGGGACGATCTACGAGGGGACGTCCAACATGCAGCTGCAGACTATAGCGAAGTTGCTGCTCGCGGGCGGCTGACGGTCACGCCTGGCGTATCGCTCCCAGTAGCGCGGGGAGCATGCCGAGCAGCCAGATTATCGCAGCGGCAATGGCCGCCTGCGTCTTCGGCACCTTCCCCGTCACGTGCAAGCCCAGCGCTAGCAGCACCGTCACCCAGATAGTGAACAGATCCAGGCGTCCGACGACGGCGCCGAGGATCGGATGTGCCGCGGTATCGATGAAGTGGCCAACACCAAGCGTCACGCTGTATTGCGAGGTGATGGTGGCCGGATCGACCAGTAGAGCGATCAACGCGGCGGCCACGAAGAAAAGTATCTTCGGGAAGGCCGAATACGTCGAGACCATCATTGCGTCACCCATCGTCTGCTCGGAATCGAACAGCTTCCCCACCAGCCAGAGCACCAGGCCAGTCAGGAGCACGACGATCGGAGTGACGACCACGGCGAATATCGGTCCCAGCTTCTCCTGCATTCCCCGCGCTTTTGCGAGCTGTTCCCCGGTGATCTGAGGATTCTGCTTGACGATCTGGGCCGAAGCCTGCGCCCACACGGCGTCGTATACCGGCTGCATCAACGACCTGGTACCAATGGTCAGAGCGGCCACGATGACGGTGAATACGAGCAGTGGCACGAAGAACCCGCGGCCTCGCCGGCGCGTGAAGACCTCGGACGGCGAGACGAAGATATCGATGAAATCTTCCCAGATCGGAGCTGTCTTCGGGGCGGCGGCGGTGGTCATCGTCGTATGCCTTGATGGTAGAGGACGGTCTATCATTGTGCATGGAAGCCCCGCACACAAGGTCGGCAGTGCCGGCGGGTCCTCGATGATACCCAACCAAGGGGCGCCGACTGGCGCCACGGACGATCGACGGTCATAATGGAACCATGACCACAACGCCCGACCTCGCCCAGGCATTCATCGACGAATCGCGCAGATACCTCTCGGCGGAATACCTGCCGAAAATCCGCGCGTGCCTCGAGCAGCTCTCCGACGAGGCCATCTGGTGGCGCGCCAACGAGGCGTCGAACAGCATCGGCAACCTCGTCCTGCATCTGGCGGGGAATGTGCGGCAGTGGATCGCGAGCGGCGTTGGCGGCGCGCCCGACATACGCGATCGCCCGCGGGAGTTTGCCCAGCGCGAGCCAATCTCCCGCGCGGAGCTGCTCTCGAGACTCACCGAGGCGGTAGGCGCGGCCGATGCCACGCTCGCGCGCCTGTCACCAGACGCGCTGCGCGAGCACCGCACAATCCAGGGGACCAGTACCACCGTGTACATGGCGATCTATCACGTTGTGGAGCACTTCTCGACGCACACGGGACAGATCATTCTGATCACGAAGATGCACCCCGAGGCACGAGTGCAGTTCTACCAGATGGTCGATGGGGTGGCGCATCCTCGCTGGTGACTGTCGCTGGTGACCGTCCCCGCAAGGGGCGGCGAACGGTCGAGCGGCGCAAGCAGCCCGGGAGATCACGATCATGTCGGACTTCTACCAGTCCCCGCCCCGCCTCGGTAATCAATACGATCAGGACCGCCTGCTCAGGTCGTACCTGCGCCGTGTGCTTCCGGCCGAGACGCTCGCCGAAGTAGAGCCGGATCTCAGGCGGCTGGGAGCGCGTGTCGCCGGAGACATCCTGATGCTGGGTGAGGCGGCCGAGGCAGATCCACCGCGACACCTAGCCTACGACCCGTGGGGCCGACGCGTGGATCGCATAGAGACGAGCAGCGCGTGGCATGCGCTCGATCGCATCTCGGCGGAGGAGGGGCTCGTCGCCATCGGTTACGAGCGAGCCCATGGGGCGCTGTCGCGCATCGATCAGTTCGCGCGGCTGTATCTCTTCTCACCATCGTCGGCCACCTACAGCTGTCCGCTGGCAATGAGCGACGGCGCCGCGCGTTGTCTCGAGTTGTATGGTAGGAGCGAGCGCCTGCACATCGCCTACGAGCATCTGGTCACCCGCGACCCCTCGCGCTTCTGGACCTCGGGGCAGTGGATGACGGAGCGCACCGGTGGCTCGGACGTATCGCAGACCTCCACCATCGCTCGACCCGCTGGTGACGGGTTCCGTCTGTACGGCACGAAGTGGTTCACATCCGCAACCACGTCCCAGATGGCTATGACGCTCGCGCGCCTGGAGGGCGCACCGGCCGGAAGCCGGGGGCTGAGTCTCTTCTATCTGGAGCTGCGCGACGCCGACGACTCGCTGCGCGGCATCCGCGTCAATCGCTTGAAGGACAAGCTCGGGACGCGTGCGCTTCCCACGGCGGAGCTGTCACTCGAGGGGACGCCTGCCTGGCTGGTGGGCGACGAGGGGAGAGGTGTACGGACGATCTCCTCGCTCTTCAACATCACCAGGCTCTACAACGCGTGCGCAGCGGTCGCCGGGATGAGGCGCGCGATCGCGCTGGCACGCGACTACGCGGTACGACGCTCGGCGTTCGGCAAACCGCTCGCCGAGCATCCGCTGCACGTGGAGACGCTCTCGGAGATGCAGGTGGAGCTCGAGGCAGCGTTCCATCTGGTGTTCCGCGTGGTCGAGCTGCTCGGCCGAAGCGAATGCGCCTCGGCAAGCGAGCGCGATATGGTATTACTCCGGCTGCTGACCCCCGTGGCCAAGCTGTACACCGCAAAGCAGGCAATCTCGGTAGCGAGCGAGGCGCTCGAGGCCTTCGGCGGCGCCGGATACATCGAGGACACTGGTCTGCCGCGGCTGTTGCGCGACGCGCAGGTGCTCTCGATCTGGGAAGGAACGACGAACGTCCTGAGTCTCGACGTCCTGCGCGCGCTGGAGGCCGACACGGCGCTCGGCGCGCTCCGATCCGATATCGAGGAGCGACTCGCATCGGTCAGCCACCCGGAGCTGGCCGCGGCAGCCGCGCGGGTGCGCGCCGCGGCCACAACGCTCGC
>DATCXG010000502.1:0-2984 GCA_036565945.1 Gemmatimonadaceae bacterium | reverse complement strand
ATCGCCCATATCGAAGAGCACGCGCGCCATCCAGAAGCTCGCGCGCGGCCGCGACGCGCTGTGTGGGTGCTCCCTGACGACGCGATCCAGGTGCTCCAGCGCCTGGTCGTTCTCGCCCCGCGTCATCTCCAGTTGCGCCAGCCGCATCAGCGCATCATCACTGCGCTGCGAGAGTGGATATTCGATGATTATCGTTCGCAGGTCGCGCTCCGCATCGGCGGCGGTGGCCGCGAGAACGGCGCGCCAGTACAGCGCCTCCACGTAGCGCGCCGACCCCGGAGGCGCCGCGTTCAGCTCGCCCTGCACCAGCGCGCGTCCCGACTCCTCCTGCCCTGCGGCCATCAGCCGCTGTGCGCGGGCAAAGACATCGCCGGCTGACGTAGCCTCGTTGGCGGCACCGCCGGCGGGGGCTTCGCTATCGGCCTGTTGCGCGGAAGAGAGCACGGGCACGAATGCGGCCACACCGGCTGCGAGTAGGATGGCTGGGAGATGTCTCATGTGATCGACGACTACGGTTGCGAGGAACGAGAGGAGGAACTGAAGCTACTGCCGCTCTCTTCAGGCCGCTGCAGTCGCGGCAGTGCGACGAGCTGGCCCGCGCGCCACTCCCGCGCACAGCGCGAGCACCAATGTGGCCAGGATCTGCTCATCGGATGACACGCGCGTGTCCTTGAGCGCGACATCCGCCGAGAGTAGAGAGTCGAGCGCGGCATCGAGCGCTGCCGCGTCCCAGAGCCCGGCCGCCGCGGCCCAGGCGCGCGCCGCGTCCCCCCATGGCCGACCGGTGTATGGGCCGCCCGCGCTCTTGAGAAACCCGAAGTACTCCCTCTCGAGCCGCGACGCCGGGAGTCCAGTAGCGCACATGGCGTTCCCCCACGCGAGCGCCAGAGCCTGCGTCGTGAGCGCCATGACCACCGACACCGCCGTGGTCTTGGGCTGAGCGAGGATGTGTGGCACCAGCGCGAGTGCGCGAGCCGCATCGCGATGCGCCACCACGTCGAGAAAGTCGGCCAGAGTCTCGCCGCGCCGCACGCCAACCACCGCTGCCACCGCGCTCTCGTCGATCTCGCCACCGCGCACATAGCTGGCCAGCTTGTCGAGCTCCGAGCTGAGCGCCTCCAGATTATTCCCCACCGCGTGCTGCAGCAGCTCCGCCGCCTCCGGCGTTATGGCGACGCCGAGCTCCGTGGTGGCGTGGTGCGCGATCCACTTCGGCAGCCTGTCCCAACTGAGCGGCGCGAACTCGGTGGAGAGTGTGCGCGAGAGGAGCGTCTTGTCTGGCTTCCCCTTCTCGCCCGAAGCGAGGACGATCACCAGTACCACATCGGCCGGTGCATCGGGCCGTGCAGCGATCGTCTCGAGATACCGGTCGAGTGCCGCGCGTGCGTCCTTCTTCAGTGCCGCGCCATCGCGCACCACCACCACCCGTCGCTCGGCCATCATGGGCGGAGTGGAGAGCAGAGTGCCGAGCGTCTCCGCATCGAGATCGGCCGCGGCACGCACATCGAGGTTGAAGTCTCGCGTCGCCGGATCCACCGCCGCCTCGATGAGCCCCTTCACCGCCCGTTCCTTGAGGAAATCATCGTCCCCATACACGCAATACGCCCCCGCGAACGCTCCCGCCCGCAGCGACTTCCAGAACGCCCGCTCGGAGGAGGGAGAGGAGGAGGAGGATGACGACATGGAGAGAATATGAGTGCAAACGGAGGGATCAGGAAGCAGGGTTAACTACGGGGTTCAGGATTCAGGGTTCAGGAGGTGAGGGAACTGACAGGGGGCAGGAATCGCCTCGACATAGAGATCTCTACCCCGAGGCGGTTGCTGCCCCCTGCACCCTGAACCCTGCCCCCCGTCCTTCACTGTCCGAACTGCAATTCCACGTTGGCGAAGTGAACGGGGGCTTGTTCGGCCATCATGGCGGCGGGCCACACTGGGAGACCGGCTGAGGCGGAGGCGACGAAGTCGAAATCGGCGAGCGGGGAGGGCATGGGGGCCGGGCGTGTCGTGATCACTGGAGCGAGGCGCAGGTCACGCACCGGGCCGGTCCAGTCGAGTAGTGTCGCGGCCAGAAAGCCCGCTACCACCATGCTCGCCGCAGCGGCGAGGAAGGAGCCCAGACCCGGTCCGCGATACACCGCCGCGCGAGCATCGGCCCGGTCGAGCTGGCCCAGTCTGGTGTTCAGCCGATCGAGGAAATCAGGAGCGGGCTCGATGGTGGGAAGGTTCCGAAGGACGAGCAGGCCACGTCGCACTACCGTGTCGTAACGCGCGCAATTCTGACACTCCGCAACGTGCGCCTGCATTGCCACCAGCTCGTCATCGTCGAGAGCACTGTCCGTGAACGCGAGGTGCTGTTTTCGGAAATCTCGACAATTCATTATTGAGGGTGAATGCAGGGTGATCTCTACAACGAAGCAGGCCACGAACAACCGATCGTTAGCCTGCATACCCGCCGTCCACTGGGGGGTTCCGGAGACTCCCCGCCCACGCCAGCTACCATGCAAAACCTGCCTATCCGGCAGACTCCCCGCCCCGACGACCGTTGTCCCCCGGCAGCGGGGTCACAGGCTCCTGACTGCTGCAACTGCTTGAACCACGGAGACACGGGGGCACGGAGAACTGCAACGGCAACGGCCAATGTTTTGGGGATTGCATCCAAGCCTCCTCTCGCCGAGGCGAGCGGGACCCGAAGGTGCCAGGCGCCTAGGTGCCGCGCTCGGAGCCAGAGGCATCGAGCAGTTCCCAAAGCTTTTCGCCGTTCTCCGTGTCTCCGTGCCTCCGTGGTTCAAGCCGTTGTAGTTCTCTCTTGCAGTCTCGCTTGCCGTTCTCCTGCAGTTCTCCGTGCTGCAGGTAAGCAGTTCCGTAGTTTCTCCACGCCTCCGTGGTTGCCTCCATGCTCGGCACCGGAAATTAAAGGCCCGACCCCGCTACGCACATACGGGAACAGCGCGGGCGGAGCCATTGCTCCGCCCGCGCTGTTCCCG
>DATCXG010000486.1:0-2379 GCA_036565945.1 Gemmatimonadaceae bacterium | reverse complement strand
GTTACGGGCGTGCCGGATAAGTCAGCCGTGCCCACAGGCCTTCAGCCGGCGGTTGTCAGCGGTGGCGGCACGCCGCATGCCGCACGTGATTGCAGGCAAATACGGCGCGCCGGACGTCCAGAGGCATCGGGGGCGCGCCGGCCCGGGCGGCTGGGGGGTCGAGAAGCGAGAATGCCCTACAGATCCGCTAACTTCGTGTTAGATTTAGAGTTGAGACAGATGGCGATGGGTCGGGAGCAGAGAGCGCGACTGCGCGCAACCGCTTGTCTGGGCGGCAGATACGAGGTGGATCGGGCGGTCGGAGGTTCCGGACCGCTGGCCTCACATTTTGCCATGAATGCCCTAAGCCGTTGCGGCTATGGTACTTCGGTCGACACTTGCGCGGACTCACGACCCGGGGCTATTCTCACCGCCCGCAGCATGATCATCCCGCCCGCGGAAAATAGCTCCCGCTACCTCGCTCGCGCCGTCGCCCAGCATCACACTGACTGAAGGGTCGCAACCTCGTCTCTGCTACCCAACTGAGGAGTCGCCACTATGTCCCTGCCATCCAAGCCGCCCGCCACGCCAGTGTCGTTGACCAAGAATGCGCGGATCGTTCTGGAGAAGCGTTATCTGGTCAAGGACTCGAGTGGCGCGGCGGTGGAACGACCGGAGCAACTCTTCTGGCGTGTGGCCACCGTGGTGGCTGGTGCCGATCAGCGCTATGGCGCGAGCGAGGGAGCGGTGGAGACCGTGGCCGAGGAGTTCTACCGGCTCATGACCGAGCGTCGCTTCGAGCCCAACTCGCCCACGCTCATGAACGCCGGGCGTCCGCTGGGGCAGCTCTCGGCGTGCTTCGTTCTGCCCGTGGAGGATTCGCTCTCCAACGGTCAGAACGGGATCTACGACACCCTCCGGTCGATGGCGCTCATCCACCAGAGCGGCGGAGGGACGGGCTTCTCCTTTTCGCGGCTGCGCCCCAAGGGCTCGATGGTCCGCTCGACCACTGGAGTCGCTTCCGGTCCGGTGTCGTTCATGAAGCTCTATGACGCGTCCACCGATGCGGTGAAGCAGGGTGGCACGCGGCGCGGCGCCAACATGGGGATCCTGCGCATCGATCATCCCGACATCCTCGAGTTCATCAGCTGCAAGGAAGACCTCACGCAGATCGTGAACTTCAACATCTCCGTAGCCGTCACGGCGAAGTTCATGGAGGCGATGAAGGCGGGGAAGAGCTACGATCTCATCAACCCGAACACTGGTGAGAAGACGGGCGAGCTCGATGCCCGCGAGGTGTGGAGCAAGATGATCGACGGCGCCTGGCGCACCGGCGAGCCCGGCGTGTTCTTCATCGACGAGGCCAACCGCTTCAACCCCGTTCCGCACCTCGGGAGCTACGAGGCCACCAACCCGTGCGGTGAGCAGCCGCTCCTCGCCTACGACGTGTGCAACCTGGGGAGCATCAACGTCGGCCACTACGTGAAGGACGGCGTGATGAACTGGGATGCGCTGCGCAGCGACATCCACCTCTCCACGCACTTCCTCGACAACATCATCGACGTCAACAAGTACCCGCTTCCGGAGATCGACGCGCTTTCCAAGCGGATCCGCCGGATCGGGCTCGGGATGATGGGCTTTGCCGACATGCTCGTGCGGCTCGGCATCGCCTACGACTCGCCCGAGGGCGTGGAGATGGGCCGGAAGGTGATGGAGTTCGTGGACGTGGAGTCGAAGCGCGAGAGTGAGCGGCTCGCCAACGAGCGCGGTCCCTTCCCCGAGTGGGCGCGCTCCATCTGGGGCCCCGACGAGACGTGCGCCCGCGATGCGAACGGCGAGCGCATTCGCCCCATGCAGATGCTCCGCAACTGCAACGTCACCACCATCGCGCCCACGGGAACGATCTCCATCATCGCCGGCTGCTCGTCGGGGCTCGAGCCGCTCTTCGCCGTAGCCTTCATGCGGAACCAGGCCGGCGTGATGATGCCCGATGTGAACGAGGACTTCGTGGCCATAGCGAAGCGCGAGGGGTGGTACTCCGAGGAGCTGGTCGAGCGCATCGCCAAGACCGGGCGTGTGGACTTCCCCGAGATCCCCGCGCGCTGGCAGCGCGTGTTCGTCACCGCGAACCAGATCGCTCCGGAGTGGCACATCCGGATGCAGGCCGCCTTCCAGAAGCACTGCGACTCGGCCATCTCCAAGACGACCAACTTCGCGCACACGGCCACGGTGGACGACGTGCGCACGATCTACGAGCTGGCCTACGAGCTCCACTGCAAGGGCGTCACCGTGTATCGCGACGGCTCGCGCGACAATCAGGTGCTGTCCACCGGCGCTACCGAGCAGGCCAAGGCCGCACGCGAGGGAGGTGCCGGCGACAAGCGTGAGCTCGGCGAGCTG
>DATCXG010000476.1:0-3023 GCA_036565945.1 Gemmatimonadaceae bacterium | reverse complement strand
CCCGCCGACGGCGACTTCGTGCAAGAGTGCCCCACCGAGGCGATCACGGTATGCTCGCTCGACGGAACGCGGCAAACCACGCGCCCGATGACCGAGCCCACGCTCGACGCAGCCGACGATTGAAGACTAGCTCGGGGAGAGCTCTTCGGCTTCCACGATGCGGGTGAAGGGCATTCCGGCGGTCTCGTTCACGGCCCTGACCGTGGCAGCATCGTCGGCCTCGAAGAGGCACATGCAGTGGCCCTCCGCCGGCACGAAGGTGGAGCGCAGATATCGAACCGACCGTCCAGCAGCCGTGAAGTCCCGGCTGGTTTCCTCCACCGCACGCTGCGCCTCGGCAAGCTGCGCCAGAGTGACGCCTGGCAAATCACGATCCGCCAAGAAGAGACGCATCTGTCACCTCCGGTCCAATGCTATGGTTCACTGCTCGGTATGGTCTCCGTGCGCGGAGATCCCGGCATTCGCACGAAGGCGTCCACAACCAGGTATACTGGATTCCAACATTACGCCCACGTGGGCGTCCCACAAGAGGAAGCTAGATGAAGCGACTGATCAACTCATTCTTCCAGGGACTCGTCGTCGTGGGGCCGCTGGCCATCACCCTCTACGTATGCTGGGCGGTTTTCAGCACGATAGACCGCTGGCTAGGGCTTCCGATCCCTGGCGCGGGCTTCGTGCTGACCCTCGTGCTCATCACGCTGGTGGGCTTCCTCGCGACCAACCTGGTCACGCGGGGGACGATCTCGCTGGTGGAGCGCGTGATGGCGCGACTCCCCTTCCTGCGCCTCATCTACACTTCCACCAAGGACCTGCTCGATGCGTTCGTGGGTGAGAAGCGACGCTTCGACCGTCCGGTGCTCGTCTCACTCACTGCCGCGAACGACGTGCGAGTGCTCGGCTTCGTCACACGCGATGCGTTGCCGGCGCTCGGACTCCAGGGCTCGGTGGCCGTGTACGTGCCCCAGTCGTACGGGTGGGCCGGCAACGTGGTGATATGCGCGGCCGAGAGAGTGAGACCGGTGGCGTTGGACAGCGCGGATGTGATGGCCTTCCTGGTGTCCGGTGGAGTGAGCGGGATGGGTAGCGCCCATTGAGGGCGGCCGGTATGATAGCTTCGCTCCTCGACCACAGGATCCGCGGCGCTTCCGCAGAGACGGAAGCCGAGGGCGGATGAATCAATCCGAATACGCACCAGCCTCGAGATGATACCCACCGACACCAGCTCCACTTCCACTCGCCGTCGCGGCACTCCGCTCCGCCTATCGCGCCCGGTATACGACGTCTGCATCGTGGGAAGCGGCGCCGGTGGGGGAATGGCGGCATACACGCTCACGAAGGCAGGCGCCAACGTCGTGATGCTCGAGGCCGGCCCGGAGTGGTACAGCACGCGCGACTCGACGATGCTCCGTTGGAATTACGACTCACCGCGCCGCGGCGCCTCCACGCCGGAGCGTCCCTTCGGCGAGTTCGACGCCTGCATTGGTGGCTGGAACATCGAGGGCGAGCCGTACACCCGCGCGCCGGGCACGAAGTTCGACTGGTGGCGCGCGCGCATGCTAGGCGGTCGCACGAACCACTGGGGGCGCATCTCGCTTCGCTTCGGCCCTGATGACTTTCGCGGCAAGAGCAGGGATGGACTGGGCGACGACTGGCCGATCGGCTACGATGATGTGGCGCCCTACTACGACCGCATCGACCAGTTGATCGGCATCTTCGGTAGCAGAGAGGGGCTGCCGAACCACCCCGACGGCATCTTCCAGCCGCCGCCGCGGCCACGCTGCTACGAGCTGCTGGTGAAAGATGCCTGCGACCGGATGGGCGTCACCTGCATCCCGTCGCGTCTCTCGATCATCACGAAGCCGCTCAACGGCCGCGCCCCTTGCCACTACTGCGGTCAGTGCAACCGCGGGTGCATGGTGAACGCCAACTTCTCCAGTCCCGGCGTACTCATAGCGCCGGCCCTGAAGACGGGCCGCCTCACCCTGGTCACCAACGCGATGGCGCGCGAGGTCACCACCGACGCCGCCGGGCTCGCGACGGGGGTCTCTTTCATAGACAAGAATACCGGTGCCGATGAGCATGTCCGGGCACGCGTCGTCGTACTCGCCGCGAGCGCGTGCGAGTCAGCGCGACTCCTCCTGAACTCGCGCTCATCGCGCTTTCCCGACGGTCTCGCCAACTCGAGTGGAGTGGTCGGGAAGTATCTCACCGACACCACCGGAACCGACGTGGCTGGCTTCATCCCGAAGATGATGAACCAGGTCCCGCACAACGAGGATGGCGTGGGAGGGATGCACGTCTACATGCCCTGGTGGATCGACAACAAGAAGCTCGACTTTCCCCGCGGGTATCACATCGAGGTGTGGGGCGGTCTGGGAATGCCCTCGTACGGCTTCATGGGCGGGATCCAGCGCTACCCATCGGGGGGCGGCTACGGGAAGAGTCTGAAGGAGGACTACCGGCGCTACTATGGAGCTACGATCGGCTTCTCGGGCCGCGGAGAGATGATTCCCAACGCCGACTCGTACTGCGACATCGATCCCGATACCGTAGACCGCTGGGGGATCCCCGTGCTTCGCTTCCACTGGAATTGGAGCGACCACGAGCTCCTGCAGGTGAAGCACATGCAGGAGACCTTCCGCGCGCTGATCTCGGAGATGGGTGGCGAGGTCTTCGACCCCATGCCGGGCGCCGACGACGGATACGGGATAGCACCCGGTGGACGGATCATCCACGAGCTCGGAACCACGCGCATGGGGCGCGACCCGCGCAGCTCGGTGGTCAACGAGTTCGGGCAGGCACACGAGATAAAGAACCTCTTCGTGGCCGACGGCGGGCCGTTCGTATCGCAGGCCGACAAGAATCCCACGTGGACGATTCTCGCGCTCTCGATGAGGACGAGCGAATACATCGCGGAGCTGAGGGCGAAGGGGGGGATATGAGACAGGGTTCAGGAGGCAGGGTTCAGGAGGCAGGAACTGCGGAGAAGGCAGAAAGTAGTCAGCAGGGAGCAGGAACCGCGA
>DATCXG010000475.1:0-11714 GCA_036565945.1 Gemmatimonadaceae bacterium | reverse complement strand
GCACCACCGAGTGGCGCATGCTGATGATACCACCCCGCTTGGCCACGGCGAGCTGCACCCCCGACACGTTCTGCCCTTCGGGAATACGGCGAACCATGGCCCAGGCGGTCCAGAGGCCGAGCGCAGTGAGAAGGGGGCGGTAGGCTATGTGCGAGGTGACATCCAGCTTGTCGCCCATCCACGTGATGAAGAAGCCGTAGGCGAGGTCTATCAGATGGTAGAACCCCACCACGCCCAGACCGCCAGCCACCCCGATGACGAGCCCGAAGAGCATGAGCAGCGCGCCCTCATCCAGATCGGCAACCGCCAGCCACGTGACGATGCGCGCCCAGGGAGCGCCAATCTTGTTGATCAGCGCGTGCTGAAGCGGCGGTACCCGCCCCGGTGCGCCAAGTGCGTCGGAGTCTGGTGGTTGGACGTCTTGCGGTGGATTACCATGTCGCGATCCGGTAGCTGGCGAGCCGTCCGGCGGCTGGCCATCCGTCCCTCCATTCACCACGCGGGAGACCCCTGCTCGAGCTCCTCCAGCAGTCGGAGATAGCTGTCGTAGCGCTCGGCTCCTACATCACCCCGCGCCACTGCTTCGCGCACCGCGCAATCCGGCTCCGCGCGGTGGTGGCAGTCGCGAAAGCGGCAGCTCTCGATGAACGGGCGGAACTCCACGAAGCAGCGGCCCAACTCCCCGGGCTCCACATTCCACACGCCCACCTCTCGCAATCCCGGGGTGTCTACCACGAAACCGCTTTCGGGAGGTGGAAGCGGGTGCATCGATGCTCCCACGGTAGTGTGCCGCCCCTTGTTCACCGAGCGACTGATCTCGCCCACTCGTAGGTTGAACCCAGGGTAGATGGCATTGAGGAGCGACGACTTACCAGCCCCCGACGGGCCGGAGATGGCCGTCACCCTCCCATGCAGCGCCTCCGCGAGCTTATCGAGGCCGATGCGCGCCACCGTGCTGGTGAGATGCAGAGGATAGCCAGCCTTCTGGTAATTGCCGAAGCGCACCAGCACCTCGTCGGAGGAGGCGAGGTCGATCTTGTTGATCACGATACGGGCCGGGATGTCGTTGGCGGCCGCGATCACGAGGAAGCGGTCGAGCATGCGAGGATGCGGCTCGGGTTGCGCGGCGGCGAAGACTACCACCACCTGGTCCACATTCGCCACCACCACCCGTTCGCCGTATGCGCCGCCCGGGGCGCGCCGCACCAGCCGTGAGCGGCGCGGCAGTATCTCCGCGATCACCCACGACGCCCCTCCCCTCTCGTCGGCTTCGATCACCACCTCGTCGCCCACGGCGAGCTTGAGCGGTTCATCACCGCCTCCCTTCCCAGTCTGCTTGAGCCGGCCTCGCATCGAGGCCTCGCGCGTCTCGCCGCGCTCATCGAGCACGCGCCAGATACCGCCAGTGCCACCCAGGACGGTGGCCCTCACCGGCAAGCTCTCGCCCTCGTCATCTGCCGTCTCCTTCACCCTGCTGTGCCTCGTCCTCCCCCTCCCCCTCCCCTTCAGACCGCATGGCCTCCCACCATGGTCGTCCTGACGGTGGCGCGTGAGCGCGGATGAGATCGTCGAGGATCTCCCGCACGCGCTCGAGCGAGAACGCACCAATTCGCTCCCGCGCCTCGGCCTCGGTAGCGCCGTGCGTCAGGAAATCCGACTCCAGGTGGCCACTGATCCTCGGCTCCCCTGGGGTCCAGCGCACGAACAGGAGGAATCCCCCGAACGGAGCATCCGGGTCGCCAGTCTCGTCGGTCTCTATCTCGACACTGTACGATACCCCATCCATCCCCTCGAACGCCGCCGGCCTGGCATGCACCGCCGCATACCCGCCTATAGTGAGCTCGTCGCCCTTGGAGTGGTCTGGTGGCAGGAATTGGGGCACGTTGACTACGGGGTTCAGGGTGCAGGGTTCAGGAGGTAAGGGAACTGATAGGGGGCAGAGACTGCCTCGGGGTAGAGCTCTCGATCCCGAGGTAGTTCCTGAACCCTGCACCCTGCACCCTGAACCCCGTAGTTCTCACCTGCTCACCATCTCGCGCAGCACGCTGCCGGCAATGAAGGCGACGTTGGCGGGGCGTTCGGCCAGGCGGCGCATCAGGTACGGATACCACTGGGTGCCGAAAGGTACGTAGACGCGCAGGTTGTAGCCGTCGCGGACCAGCTGTTCCTGCAGGTCTCGCCGGATGCCGTAGAGCATCTGGAACTCGAACCGACTCACATCGATCTTCTGCTCCGCTACGAAGCGCTTCGCCTCGGCTATCATCTTCGGATCGTGGGTGGCGATGCCCGGGTAATTGCCATGGAGCAGCAGCTTGTGCATGCAGCTCACGTAGTTGGCATCCACGTCCCGCTTCTCGGGGTACGCTACCGTGGCCGGCTCCTTGTACGCCCCCTTGCACAGGCGCACGCGGCACGCGAGCTCGATCGCTCGATCCACATCATGCTGCGTGCGGTAGAGATAGCTCTGCAGCACCACGCCCACGTTCTTGGCATAGTGTGGGTAGAGCCGCTCCTCGAACAGGCAGAGAGTGCGCTCGGTGTACTCGCTGGACTCCATGTCCAGCCGCACGAAGGTGTTGTAATCCCTCGCCCGCCCGAGGATGTCGTGCGTGAGCTCCACGCACAGGTCCTCGGAGATGTCGAGACCCATCTGGGTGAGCTTGAGCGACACATTGGCATCGAGCTTCTGCTTCTCGATCTCGTCGAGCATCCGTAGATACTCGCGCGATGCAGCGCGTGCCTCTGCCTCGTTGTGAACACTCTCACCGAGGAGGTCGAGCGATGCGGTCGTGCCTCTGGCGTTCAGGCCGCGCACTACCGCAAGCGCATCATCCAGCGTCTCGCCCGGCACGAAGCGCGAGGCGAACTTCTTCGCGAGCCCGTTGTGGCGCACGAACTTGAAAATGCGGGGCTGATTGGAGAGGTACAGAAAGGTCTGACGGAGCATGACTCGGGTGTTGAACGATGGCCGCTAACCGGCGGACTGGACCTCAGGAGCAACCGGAAACTATCACCTGCCGTGCGGCCTGTCAGGGTAGGGGGAGCATCACTCTCGCCACGGGGAACCGTACGCCAGGCTCGAGGCGCGGGTCGAAATAGTTCCACGTAGCAAGTCCGTCGTCGCTCTCAGGCTCCAACAGGTAGAAGGCCACGAGCCCCATTGCCTGCGAGACGGGCACTACATAGGAGCCAGCCGCGATTGTCTCACGGTCTTCGCTCCAGCTACCCTCCAGACGCACCTCGTTATGCCCCTGGAAGGCGCGCCGGGAGGCCACCACGCTGTCGATCGTGAAGCGTTGCACGCGCGCTTCACAATCGACCGAGAGACGGCTCGCCGAGACGCCATGCTCCGCGAGCACGCGGATGGCGGCGCTATCGGAGGCCGCCAGCACATAGGCGGCGGGCGGGCGCCGTTCGAGCGTCGGCTCGAAGCGGTCGTACACTTTCATGCGTTCGCTGCGGAAATGCCCGGTGCGGCGGAGACCGCGCGGAACTCCTGGCTGAGTACGCGACGAATCACCGGTGCGCACCAGATCCTCGTGCACCACAACCTCGTCGAAGGGGCGAGTAGTCATCCTGGAGCGCAGCGGGATGGGTCGCGCTCGCTGCGGATCTCTTCCCCAGGCCACGATGGTCGAGTCGGCGCGACGCTCGAGATCACGGATCTCAGTCGCGCGCTCGGCCGTGAGCGAGAGAATCTCCCGCACGAAGGCGTAGGTGGAGCGGACCCGTCGCTCGAACGGATCGTGCGAGTATGCCTCGCTCAGAATGCCTATGCGGCCGCGCAGCCCGAAGTAGTTGGTGCCGTACCGAGGACGCCCGTCGTAGGTGTACCACCCCTGCTTGACGGTATCGGTGGGATCGCCGCCGTATTCGTCGTTGAAATTCCCGTAATCGAAGACCTCGAAGCTGTGCCGCTCTCGCATGCGTTGCCGCAGCTCGGGGAGCAGCGAGTCTTGGGCGTACACTCCGCCGAAGAACGCCGCCGGGTTGAGCGAGGGTGCATAGGTGAGTGCGTAGCCGTGGTAGCTGCCGTCGGTGGTATGGAGATCCACGAACACATCGGGCTGCCACTCGGTGAACGCCGCTAGCGAAGCGCGCGTCTCGGGCGCCTCGGCCTTCACGTAGTCACGATTGAGGTCGAAGCCCTGAGCATTGGCCCGTGTCCCAACGAGCTCGGGCCCGTTCTGCGACGCGCGGTTCTTCGCCTGCGCCGCGAATCGCTCGTTGCCGTCGGCGTTGTAGATCGGGTTGGCGAGGAGAATCACCGAGTCGAGCACGCTCGGACCACGCGCGAAGGCGAGGTCGCGGATCAGCATCAGCAAGGCTTCTTTCCCCTCCACCTCGCCGGCGTGGATGTTCCCCTGCACGTATACCACCGGCCGCCCCAGCCTTCTGGCCTCCTCCGGCGTGGACACACGCGGGCGAGACAGCACCACGAGCGGGAGCGTTCTCCCCTCGAAGCTCGTGCCGATGCTGCCGCGCCAGATGGGGGCGCCGAGCGTCTGCAGGCTGTCGAGGAAGGCGATGACGTCGGAGTAATGCGATGTTTCAGTGTAGCCAGTGAGCTCGGCGCGGGTGCGCGGCAGGCGCGCATCGCTCGCGGCTCCGGCTTCGTTACCAGCGCCCCCGGTGGCGCAACCCAGCATCAGGATCGTCGAGAGCGCCCACGTCGCGCCGCGTATTGCCGTCATCTTTCTTCCCTGGTTCAGTAGCCGCGGTATGGTATCGACCGGGACGAGCACGGCACCGCGTCTACCGATCATGCCTCTGCTCCCCTCCCTTTCTCCGCCATCTCGATCAATGCCCTGGCCGGCTCGAAGCGGGGGGCGAAGCGGCCGTGGTACACCTCGAGCTGGCGCACGATCTGGGCTGCCCCCACGGTATGCACGTAGCGGAACGGACCGCCGAGGAATGGAGGAAAGCCTATTCCGAATACCGCGCCCACGTCACCGTCCCGCTCCGAACGCAGGATGCCCTCTCCCAGGCAGCGTGCGGCCTCGTTGACCATCGCCAGCACGCACCGCTGCTGCATCTCGGCCACCGGCACCTCCACGCGATTCGCGCCCGTGGGCAACAGCTCGTACACCGACTCGTCCACGCCGCGCTTCTTTCCGCCAGGAGCGTCGTAGCTGTAGAAGCCCTTCCCGCCCTTGCGGCCCGTGCGTCCCGCGGTCACCACATGCGCGAGCGACGCAGCAGGCGAGAGGCGCTCGCCGAACGCATCCAGCAGCACCTGCCCCACCTTGGCGCCAACGTCGAGCCCTACCTCGTCCATCAGGGTGATAGGGCCCACGGGGAAGCCGAACTCCACCAGCGCGCTGTCGAGAGCGTCGATTGCCACGCCCTCGTCCAGCAGGTGACCGGCCTCGTTCATGAAAGCGGCGAGCGTGCGCGTGGTGTAGAAGCCCGGACCGTCGTTCACCACTATCACGTGCTTACCGAGCTTCTTCCCGTACGCCACCGCAGTGGCGGTCACCACCGCCGTCGTACGCGGCGTGACGATCACCTCGAGCAGCGGCATCTTCGGCACCGGGGAGAAGAAGTGCATCCCCAACACCTGCTCCGGCCGTCGCGACGCCTCGGCCAGGCTGGCGATCGGAATGGTGCTCGTGTTCGAGGCATAGATGGCATCGCCGGGGATCACCTGCTCCGCCTCCTGCAGCACCCGACGCTTGAGCGCGAGGTCCTCGAACACCGCCTCGATCAGGAGATCCACGTTGGCGAAACCCGAATAATCCACCGTGCCACCCACGAGCGACATCTGGTCGTCGAACTGCCTGGGCGTGATCTGCTTCTTCCGCACCCGCTCTCGCAGCACTGCGCTCACTGCTCTGAGGCCGCTGGCCACCCGCGCGGTATCGGAGTCTTTGAGCCGCACCACGGTTCCGCGGCCCGCCGCCACGCTCGCGATCCCCGAGCCCATGAAGCCGGCGCCCAGAACGGCGATCTTGTCTACCGGTAGCGGGTCGACTGCCGCCCCCACTCCATTGTCCTTCTTCAGCGCGGTCGTGGCAAAGAACAGGTAGACGAGCTGCTTCGACACATCGGTGACCGACATCTCGCCGAACAATCGCGCTTCCTCGGCGAAGCCCCGCTCCGGTCCCAGGTCGTAGCCGGCACGCACCGCGTCGAGCGCGGCCAGCGGCGCCGGATAGTGGCCATGAGTCCTGGCAACGACGCTGGAGCGTGCCTTGCTGAAGGCTACGCGCCGCCCGAGGGGATTACTCTCGATGGCCAGGTCGCCAATGCTGCGTGCCGTGCGCCGGCGACGCTTCCGTGCGATGGTGCCATCCGCGATCTGGCGCGCACGATCGATCGCGATATCACGGAGGATGGCCGGGTGTACCATCTCGTCGACGAGACCAATCCGGAGCGCCTTCTTCGCGCGAACGTTCTTGCCCGTCAGGATCATGTCGAGCGCATTGCGCAGACCGACAGTGCGCGGCAGCCGCTGGGTACCGCCGGCACCCGGGATCAGGCCGAGGTTCACTTCGGGGAGCGCGAGCACGGTCTTCGGGTGGTCGGTGGCCACGCGGTACGCGCAGGCAAGCGACGCTTCGAGCCCGCCACCCAGGCACGCACCGTGGATCGCGGCGACCACCGGAGCTCGGAGTCTCTCGAGGCGGTCCATCATCGCCTGTCCCCCGCGGCTCAGCGCCTCGCCCTCTGTCGCCGAGCCGATCGTGGTGAACTGCTCGATGTCCGCGCCGGCAATGAAGATCTCGGGCTTGCCCGACATCAGCACCACGGCGCGGATCCCGGCGTCACGGTCGATCCGATCGAGCACCGCGGCGAATTCCTCCACCACTGCCGGGCTCAGAGCGTTGACCGATTCGCCTGGTACATCGATGGTGATGATCCCGATTCCGTTCTCGGTCTCCAGGGAGAGAGCGTGCGCCGTGGCAGGTGCGCCGGCAATTGTCATGCGGCCTCCAGGACCATGGCGAAACCCATCCCGCCCGCCGCGCACACGGTCATCAGCCCGAACTGTCCGCCGCGCCGCCCGAGCTCGTGCGCCAGGGTAGTGGTGATGCGCGCTCCGGTAGCGCCGAACGGGTGGCCAATGGCGATCGAGCCGCCCATGACGTTGAGCCGGGAGCGATCCACCTCTCCCACCGGCTTCGTGAAGCCCGCTCGAGCCGCCCACGTCTTGCTCTCGAAGCCTTCGAGGTTGGAGAGTACCTGCGCCGCGAACGCTTCGTGCATCTCCACGAGGTCGATGTCCTTGAGCGAGAGGCCGGCGCGACGGAGCGCCACGGGCGCCGCGAGCACCGGCGCTTGCAATAGCTGCTCCCCCGGGTCGAGCGCCGCGTAAGCGTACGACCTGATGTACGCCAGCGGCTTGTAGCCGAGCGCCTCGGCGCGCTCGCCGCTCATGAGCAACACAGCCGCCGCGCCGTCGGTGAGCGGCGACGAATTGCCCGCCGTCACACTGCCGTAACGGCGGTCGAACACCGGCTTGAGCGCCTGGAGCTGTTCCAGGCTCGTCTCGGTGCGGATGCCATTGTCGCGCGTCGCCACCACCTCGTACTTCGGCGGGACATACAGGGGCATGATCTCGGCGCCCAGCCGCCCGTCCTGCGTCCCGGCCGCGGCCAGCCGGTGCGACCTAAGCGCGAACTGGTCCTGCTCTTCTCGCGGGATGTGGTTCAGCTTCGCCATCTTCTCGGCCGATTCGCCCATAGTCTCACCGGTGGACGGCTCCGCGATCGCTGGAGTGACCGGGATGAGATCGCGTGGACGCAACTGCGCCAGAGCTCCAATCCGCGCGCCCGCCGACCTGGCCTTCGACGCCGTTAGTACGACATCGGAGAAGCGGCGTGAGTGCAGGATCGGGATGTTGGACAGAGACTCGGCGCCGCCGGCGATGACGGTATTGAGGTTGCCAAGCACGATCTGGTCGGCCGCGTCGGTGATGGCCTGGTTGGCAGAGGCGCATGCCCGGCTCACCGTGTACGACTGGATCCCCTTGGGCAGCATGGGCAGGAGTGCCACCTCGCGGGCGATGTTCGGCGCGAGCACAGATGGAACTACTGTCCCGAACACCAGCGCCTCGATCTCCTTACCCTCGAGCGCAGTTCGCTGCAGGAGCTCCGCCACCACCGCACGGCCGAGATCCTGGGCCGTGAGCGGCTTGAGGTCCGTACCAGCTCGAGTGAACGGCGTACGGAGTCCCGCCACAATCGCCACGCGGCGACCGTTGGATCCATAGGTGGCCATGGGTGGAAGTTAGACACGAACCAGATAGGATGGAATGTCGATGGTCTCGCGAGCATCAACTGCCAGAGCTGGTATCCGGCATGCCCCACGGCTATCTGTGCATGACCTGCATCCCTCGCAATCTCAATCACTTAGCACGGAACCTGCGTATGGCTCGAAAGCGATGACCGGCCGATGCCGGGATGATGGATCGTTGACAGAAGCGATTGGTGGGAATGGTCGGCTCACCCCGTGCGCCCTACAGGTGAGGTGCAGGTGATGCATCCGTTCTCGGCGGCGGCACGCAAGTCTACCCTCGATGCACTCGATGGCGGGTCGTGTGATCTCCTCGTCATCGGCGGCGGCATCACGGGTGCAGGCGTGGCGCGCGACGCCGCGATGCGCGGAATGCGTGTCGCGCTCGTCGAACGCAACGATTTCGCGAGCGGTACCTCCAGCCGCTCGTCACGCCTGGTGCACGGTGGCCTGCGCTACCTCGAGCACGGCCAGATGCATCTCGTCTACGAAGCGAGCCGCGAGCGTCGCATTCTCCTGCACATCGCACCGCACCTCGTACGGCCGCGGCGATTCCTCTGGCCCGTGTTCGACAATGCGCGTGTCCACCCGTGGAAACTTCGCGCGGGGTTCCTTCTCTACGACGCGCTTGCCCTGTTCCGCAACATCGCCAACCATTGCACGCTGAGCGCACGACGCGTGACAGAGCTGGAGCCAGCGCTACGGCGCTCGGGTCTCAGCGGCGGTGTTGGTTACTTCGACGCTACCACCGACGACATCCGACTGACCCTCGCCAACGCACGTGCCGCAGCCGAAGCTGGCGCGCTGGTGGTGAACCACCTCGCCGTGCGCGAGCTCCTCGTGGAGGACGGCGTGGTGCGCGGCGCGCGCGCGCAGGACGCTCTCACCGGGCGATGTCTCACGATCACAGCGAGTGTGGTGGTGAACGCGGCTGGCCCCTGGAGCGACAGCATCCGGCGGCTCGCCGACCCCGATGCCGCGCCATCGGTGCGCGGTACCAAGGGTGTGCACGTGGCAGTGCCGCACGGCCGCATAGGAAACCAGGGAGCGGTCACACTCCTTTCCCCGATCGATGGGCGGGTGCTCTTCATCCTGCCGGCTGCCGGCAAGATGACGGTGATCGGCACTACCGACACGGACTACATTGGCTCGCCGGACGACGTTCGGCCAACGCCGGACGACGTCACCTACCTGTTGCGCACCGCCAACTCGTACTTCCCTGACGCGCACCTCACTCCAGCCGATGTAGTGAGCGCCTGGGCCGGGATCCGCCCGCTGGTGAGCAACGGCGATGGCGAGCCCGACAGCGTCTCGCGTGAGCACGCACTCGCATGGACTGCGCCGGGTCTTCTGAGCGTGAGCGGCGGCAAGCTCACGACGTACCGTGCGATGGCGCAGGAGGTGGTGGGCGAAGTGGCCAGGTCACTCGGCCAGTCGTGGCGGCCCGCGCGCACCGATCGCGTGCCGCTGCCCGGCGGACACATGACCTCATATAGCGCGGAACTGGAATCAGCGCGCGCCCATATAGGAGCGGAATGGATTGCCGAGAACCTTGTCTCGAGCCACGGCACTGAGTGGCGCGATATATGGAGCCTCGTGGAGAGCGACAACGCGCTGGCGGCACGCGTGACACCAGAGCTCCCCTACATAGTGGCGGAGTTGCACTGGGCAGTGGAGCGCGAGATGGCCCTGACCCTCTCCGATATCCTCATCCGGCGCCTGCACGTGGCGTTCGAGATGCACGACCACGGTGCATCAGCCGCCCCCGCCGTCGCCCGCGTCATCGCCCCTCTTCTGTGCTGGAACTCCGCCCAGATCGACACCGAGCTAGCGAAGTACGGAAGAGAAGTGGCGGCGATATTCGGGAGAGAGTGAGAACTACGGGGGGCAGGGTTCAGGGTTCAGGAGGTAAGGGAACTGACAGGGGGCAGTTAACGGCTCCTGGCGCAGACATCTCGACGCCAAGGTAGTTCCTGCCCCCTGAACCCTGCACCCTGAACCCTGTAGTTCTCACTCCGGCACTTTCTCGTGGATCGTCGCGAGGGCGAGGATCTCGAGGCGGCGGACGGAGGCGGGGAGCTTGAGCAGGGCTACGTCGCCGACGGCCTTGCCAACCAGCGCCTGGCCAATTGGAGATGCCATGGTCACATGGCCATCCTCGTATTCCACCGCGTCGCTGAAGACCAGGTGATACACCTCCGTATCGCCAGTCTTGACGTCCTTTACCGTTACACGCGAGCCGAGCCCAACCCTGTCGGATGGGATCTGCGAGATGTCTACCGACGACAGCTTGCTCAGCCGTTGCCGGAGCTGGCCCAGGCGTGCCTGGACGAACTGCTGGCGCTCCAGTGCGGCCTTGTACTCGCTGTTCTCGCGCAGGTCGCCAAGCTCCACCGCTTTGCGGATCTCTTCCGGCAGAGTGACGTTGAGTTCATGCTGGAGACGACCAAGCTCTGTCTCCAACTTCTGTTTCAGCTCTTCGATCATGGAAAGTCCACGGCGCAAAAAGTGGAACGCCCGGCCAGGGAGGCCGGGCGCTTTCGTGTGGCAGCTCTCCCGCCGCCTCGTTTAACTCGGCGTGCTATTATCGGGTCCGGGGCGCGCGCTGCGCGCCCTGTCGTCGCGGCTAGCTACGCGAGCACCAGACCGGACGCCGCGCGATCGCGCGCCATCCTCGAGTACCATGGGCGTCACACGCCCCGCTATGCTGGCCGTCCCGTTGTGAACCATGTCTTATAGTAGGCGCGGCGGCTCGCTGTGTCCAGCCTGACGCATCGAGTACTGCCGTCACATACACTTCAACAATGATCGAGATAACGAAGTCGAACGACGTGACACGCATCTCTATGTCGACAGCGATCACCAGATCGGCAGGATACTCGGTGAGCGCCTACCTCGTGCGTGGCATCCTGATCGATCTCGGCTTCCCCGCGATCTGGGGCGAGCTCGGCCCTTTCCTCGAGCAGGCGCGACCGGTAGCAGCATTCATCACGCACCATCATGAGGACCACGCCGGCAACGCCGAGATGGTAGCGCGCAGATCGCTGCCGCTAGCCGCCTCCGCAGCCACGATCGCGCTCCTCACCGAGAACGCTCCCATCGAGCTGCATCGGCGACTGATATGGGGAGCTCCCGAGCGCCTCAGCGCACACGTGGAGCAATTCCCGTCAACAGCACTTCGCCTGATCCACACGCCCGGCCACACAAGCGATCACCACGTCGTGTGGGATGCCGAGCGCGAGACGCTCTTCGCGGGCGACCTCTTTCTCGGCGTGAAAGTGCGCTCCGCTCATCGTGGCGAGGATCCGCGCCAGATCGCGCAGAGCGTCCGCGCCGCTGCCGCGCTGAAGCCAGCGCGAATGTTCGATTCGCACAGAGGGTCAGTCACCAACCCCGTGGATTCTCTCCTCGCCAAGGCCGACTGGCTCGACAACACCATCGCGGCAATTGATCACCGCATAGCTGCCGGGTGGAGC
>DATCXG010000310.1:0-9473 GCA_036565945.1 Gemmatimonadaceae bacterium | reverse complement strand
TTCGTGAACATCAAGCTGAAGCTGGAGCGGGCGGAATGAACTACGGGGTTCAGGGTTCAGGGGGCAGGGGGCAGGAACTACCTCGGGGTTGAGAGCTCGACCATGGGAGCCCTTTCTGATCCCTGATCCCTGCTTCCTGATCCCTCTGTAATTCCCCTGCCCCCTGCCCCCTGAACCCTGCCCCCCGTAGTTCCCCCCCGTCCCTCAGTGCCCGTCAGGCTTTCTCCCGAGCCCATAGATGCGTGGAGGGATCATGATCGACCAGATCTTCACCTCGCACAGATTGGCCAGGATGATCTCTTGATACGCGTCGGGGCTGAAGCGGTAGTAGTCCTTCGCGTCGTGAACCCGCATCGTGATGGTGCCCCGCCGGAGCACGTCCGGCAACTTCAGCCGGTCGGCAATCCTGAATAAGACCGACTCCCCGCGCAGCCTGCGGTAGCCCGGCGTCGACACCAGCAGGTGCCCGCCGGGCGCCAGCACGCGGTGCATCTCCGAGACGGCGAGCCAGAAATCGGGGATGTGCTCCAGAGTCGAGGCGCACACCACGAGGTCGAAGTGGCCGGCCGGGAAGGGGAGGCAGCGGGCGTCGGCGACCTCTACCCTCACTCCACCGGGCGCCTCGCCTTGCTCGCGGAGGTTGATGCCGATGCGCTCCTGGATGTCCGCGGCCTCGGGCGTGCTCAGCACGCAGTACTGGGTGGGCAGGGCTCCCACCTCGAGCGCCCTCTCTGGGCGCGGCTTCAGTCGGCCGATGACGCTGGAGTTCTCCTGCAGGGTTCGAGCGATCACAGTCCCCTCCCGTTCAGCGTCGTGGCACCGTCGCGATCCCGGCTACCGGACAGCTTCTCCGCGCATCCTCATTACGAATCGTACACGTGCTCGAACGTATGGGCGAATGCTTCGATTGAAGTTGCCGTCGTGCTTTCCGGAGTACGTGTGTAGAAGCCCTGCACCTTTCCCTCGTTCACCGCGATCGAGAACTCGAGCAACCTGGACACCATGCTCGCTCCCAGCCCCATCCCCACCATGGCCCGCTCGAACTGATCGTACGGCACGTCGACGTACTTCAGGTCTGGCTTGGCTATGGCCTTCCCGTAGATCGCCGCTACCTCGTTGAACGAGATATCCCGCTCGCCCAGGACGTACTCGTAACTCTTTCCCGGGAAATCGAGAGCGAGAAGATTCCTCAGCGCGGCGGCGGAGACATCTCTGGCCGCTACCATGGGGAACTTTATCGAGCCCTTGATCGGCGAACCCATCGCCCCCGTGAGCTTGATCGACTGTGCCTGCCCCAGCGTATTCTCCATGAAGTACGTCGCCCGCAGATGCCTCACGTTGAGTCCGTCGATCGCGTTCAGCAGGCCTTCCATCCTATGCAAACCAACGACCACACCGGTCCCGGCGGGCAGATGGGCGCCGATGCTGCTCAGGGAAACGGCGTGCTTCGTTCCGGTGCTCCTGACGGCGTTCGCGATCGCGGTGGCGTCCTGTACCTGCCTGGCGGTGTAGTCCGGAGCCTGAGCGTCCATCGGTAGTACGATGTAGATGGCATCCGCACCGGATAGCGCGCTCTCGAGAAGGCTTTGATCACGGGTGTCGCCGATGAAAAGTTCGGCACCGCGGTCCGTCAGTTCCTTCGACTTCTCGGGACTGCGGCTGATTATCCGTACCCGATGTCCCTTCTCCAGTAATCCCAGAGTGGTTGGCCTCCCGGTGTTTCCGGTAGCTCCGGTTATGACGTAGGTCTTCATGGCATAGATGTGTGGGGGCTGTGTGTGACGATATGACGGAAGATACCGGCGCGCACGTGCGTGCTCTTGCACATACGGGAATGCGAGGACACGTTCTCCGGCCGCGGAACCGTGGCGGTCTGCTTCACAGCCTCCAACCCCGAGCACCATGCGGCGCGATCTCGCCTACCAGCAAGCCATGAAAGCCATGAATCAACCGCGCGCGCTGCTCCACATCCTCGCGCTCTCTCTCACACTCGGCTGCCCGTTGGCGGCGCAGGACGTCATCCCGCGCCCGGCCTCGCAGAACCCGTCGCCCATGGTGGAGCACACCCGCGCGCACGGCCGGATCGAACGACGCGAGCTTCCCGGAATACGCCGCACCTTCAGCGGCCCGCTGGGCAAGCCGGTGGAGCTCTTCATCCCGGAAGGCACCAGGCACGCTGACGCGCTCCAGTTGGTGGTCTACTTCCACGGCTCCCCCTTCATCCCCGAGTACGCGGTGTCGCGACTGGGCCATGATCACGTGGTCGCCGTCGTCCACCTCGCCCCCGGCTCCGGTGCCTACGATCGGGCCTTCAGCGACCCCCTTGTCTATGACTCACTGCTGGCGCGCATTAGCCGCGAAACTGGCGCGGAATCAGGCCGTATCGCCACCTTCAAAACGGTGACGCTCGTAGCATTCAGTGCGGGGCACGGCGCCATCCGCGCCATCCTGCGTGACCCCAGTCACTTCGCGCAGGTGGACGCCGTGCTACTCCTTGATGGCATCCACAGCGGCTACGTCCCCGACGGCACGGTACTCGCGCAGGGTGGGAAACTGGATGAGAAACCGCTCGAAACGTTCGTCAGCTTCGCCCGAGCCGCGATGCGCGGCGAGAAACGATTCCTCATCACGCACTCCGAGATCTTCCCAGGAACCTTCGCCAGCACCACGGAAACCACCGATCACCTGGTGGAGACGCTCGGCCTCACGCGCAAGCCGGTGCTCCGCTGGGGACCACACGGTATGCAGCAGTTGAGCGAGGCACGTCAGGGCCGCCTCGCTATCCTCGGTTTCGCCGGCAACTCGGCGCCAGACCACGTCGATCACGTCCAGGGGATGCCAACCTTCCTCCGCATGTTGCTGGATCTATGACCACCCACGCCTCGCAGAACCGATGAAGCTCTCACCCGCGTGGTTCTCCCTCGCCCTCACACTCATGCTCTCCTCGGCGAGCGGCGTTGCACAATCGTCCACCAGTCCCACGACCGTCGACACTGTCCGCCTCGAGAACTCCGCCATCCGCATCGGCATCTCTGCCACCGATGGCCATCTCCTCGAACTGATCGACCGCGAGAGCGCCCGCGACCTGTTACATCCCGTCCTGAGCGACGCCGGCATCTGGTCGCTGGAGCTCCTCTCCGGCGACACGATCACGCCAGCCCAAGCGCACCACTTTGACGCCCAACACCTCCCGGGCGCGCCCGTGCTGCAACTCGCCTGGAGTCGCTTCAACCTCCCGTCCGCACCCGACCTCGCGGTCACGGTCACCGTACGCCTCGATGGCGACCGAGCGATGTCCGACTGGCGTATCGCTCTCCGCGATCTTGGCGATCTCAGAGTCGAGCGGGTCCACTTTCCCCGCATCGCCTCCATCGCCTCGCTCGGCGACGATGAGCGCCTGGCCGTCCCGCGCTGGATGGGCGCCATCGCGAAGAACCCGCGTGTCCTCCTTACCGACACCACTGGCAAGCCGCGTCGCATGGAGTGGGTGTACCCTGGAGCGATGTCGCTGCAGGCACTCGCCCTCTACCAGCAGAACGGCCCGGGCTTCTACGCCGCCGCCCACGACACGATGGCTTACCACAAGACATTCGCGGTGTGGGGCGATGCCGGTGGCTCGATCGGCTTCGAGCTCGCCCAACTCCTCGAAGATCCCCAGAAGCCCAGGACTAACTGGTCCCAGCCATACCCCGCCGTGATAGGCACCTTCCGCGGCGACTGGATCAGCGCGTCAGAGCAGTATCGCGAGTGGGGCAGCCGCCAGTACTGGGCGCGCGAGTCGCGGCTCAAGCGCGGGCTCGTCCCCGCGTGGCTCACCAACACCGGGATGTGGGTCTGGAATCGCGGCCGCTCGCCCGGCGTCATCCCCCCGGCGCTCGCGCTGCAGAAGGCGCTCGGCCTCCCAGTGAACGTGTACTGGCACTGGTGGCACAACGCGGCCTACGACACCGGTTTCCCCGACTACCTCCCTCCGCGTGAGGGTGTCGACTCGTTCACCACCGCAATACGCCAGGCGCACGCAGCCGGTGTCCACGCGATGGTCTACATGAACCAGCGCCTCTGGTGCATGGGCACGCGGAGCTGGACGGCGGACGACGCCGCGCGCGCCGCGGTCAAGGAAAGAGACGGGCGTGTTCGAGAGGAAGTCTACAACGTCTTTGACCCGCAGCCGTGCGCCACGATGGACGTGACCACGCGCCTCTGGCAGGAGAAGTACGGCGGGATGGCCGACACCGTGCTGCGCCAGTACGACGTGGACGGCATCTACATGGATCAGGCGGTGCTCTCGCTCGTCTGCTGGGACTCCACGCACGGCCACCCGCTCGGCGGTGGACACTACTGGATGGATGGCTTCCGTGAGCTCGAGCGCGGGATCCGCCGTCGCGCCGGCCCTGGGAGCCAGCGGATCCTGGCCGGCGAGGGAGCAGGCGAATCGTGGCTCCCCGAGCTCGATCTCATGCTCACGCTCCAGGTGAGTCAGGAGCGCTACACGGAGCCCGGCAGCGGGTGGGATCCGATTCCGTTCTTCCAGGCCGTCTACCATCCCTACGGCCTCACCTACGGCAACTACTCATCGCTCAGCATGCCGCCCTACGACGACCTCTGGCCCGCGAAGTCCGCGCCCAGGGAGCCGCTCGCGCTGCTGGACGAACGCTTCAGGCGGCAGTTCTACCTCGAGCAGGCGCGCGCCTTCGTGTGGGGGCTGCAACCCACCATCGCAAATTTCCTCCCGCTGCAGCTCGAGGAACGCCCCGCGGAGACCGGCTACATGATGCGCCTCGCGCGGCTCCGGAGCAGAGCGACCGACTACCTGCAGTACGGCACGTTCGTCCGCGCGCCGGAAATCCCAGTTCCCGATGTCGACGTGGATCTCTCGCGCATCTCCATCTACGCCGCACAGCGCGGAGGTCCTACGATATCGAAGGATACCTATCCGAGCGCCGTGGTCGCGGCCTGGCGCGCGCCCGATGGCAACGTGGCGATCGCGGTGGCGAGCATCGTCGATGAACCGATCTCCACCAGCTTCACCTTCGATCCCGCCATGTACGGCCTCACCGGCGCCGGTCACATCGTGCGGGTGAGCGAGAAGGAGAGCGAGCCAATGGGAGTCTTCGATGGGAAACCCGTGAAACTCTCCCTCGAGATCCCTGCCGCCGGTGCCTACGTGCTCGAGTTCCGGCGAGGCAGCAAGAAGTGATGCAGTAAGCGCCACAACGATTCGCGGCCGGTAACCCCGCCGGTCCGTACGGGGCATGGACGCGCCATGCATGTCGAACAGTTCAGGAGGTGTGACTCATGGGGTTAGCAAGTAAGGGCCCTGATCGCTCACTCGCCGCACGCCGATGTCCGGGTGTGTGGTCGGTGCTGGCATTCCTCTGCGCTCTCCTCGTCGCTGCGCCGGCAGCGCGCGCTCAGAACGCCGCGGTCCTACAGGGCAGGATAATGTCGGCCACCGGCACACCGGTCGTGGGAGCACAGGTGGGCGTGCTGAATCGAGAGACGGGCCAGCAGCACGGTACCGTCACCACCGGGAGCGGAGCGTACACCGTGGTGGGGCTGGAGCCGGGCGCCTACCACCTTACGGTGCGCATGATCGGCTACCAGCAGCAGGAGCGCGACGTCACCCTGCTCGTGGGCCAGCGCGCCACGCTCGACTTCAGGCTCGCGGAGTCGGCGGTCGCGCTCCAGGGCGTGGAAGTCGTGAGCCAGGCCGAGCCCACCTTCGAGGTACAGCGCAGCGACGTCTCCACGCCCGTGGTCCAGGCTGAGATCGAGAACCTGCCGCTCAACTCTCGCAACACGATGAACCTCGCAGCCATCGTGCCGGGCATGAAGACCTTCGCGCCCACGGCCGGCCGTTCGCTTCCGGCCTCGGGCTCGCTCCCCGACCTGCGCTTCTGGAACTTCTACCTCGACGGCGCGGAGTGGAAGAGCATGTTCAACGGGAACCTCGTGGGGATTCCGCAGACCGGTTCGCCCATCCCGCAGGAAGCCGTGCGCGAGTTCCGCGTCCACCTCAACCCGTACGACGCGCAGTACACGCGCGGCGCCTCGTTCGTTATCTCGGCGGTCACGTACCGCGGGACCAATGAGTTCCACGGGTCGGCCTTCGCCTACGGCCAGAACAACTCGCTCAACGCGCTCGACATGTTCCAGCGACAGGCCAAGGCGGCGGATCCCGCGGGATTCGAGCGCGCCGACTACAAGCGCGCGCAGGCCGGCTTCAACCTGCGCGGGCCAATCGTCAAGGATAAGCTCTTCTTCTCCGCCAGCTACGAATACCAGAACACCGATAACACCATCGCGGTGATCCCCGGGCGGCCCTCGTACGACCCCGACATCTGGAACCAGTACGCCGGTTCCGTCGGCGCGCCCACGAAGAACCAGAACGGCGTCCTCCGCCTCACCGCGCCGGTTGGGTCGGATCATACCCTGGATGCCGTGTGGGCGAGCCGCTTCTACGACAGCGAGACGAACTTCGGCGGTACCGCCACGCGCGACGCGGGGATCCGCGCGAAGTACCAGGTCCACAGTGTGCAGCTCCGCGACACGTATGCCCCCAGCGCATCGTTCGCGAACGAGCTCTCGCTCAACCTCCTCTACTGGAACCACAACGAGTCGCCGCTCGTCCCCGGCCCCACGCTGTCGTATCCCGGGATCACCTTCGGCACCAGCGGCTTCCCGCTCGAGCTCAAAGAGACGCATGTACGACTGCTCGACCACGCCACCTACACCGTGGCCGATGGGAAGCACATCCTCACGGGCGGCGTCGAGCTGGCCAGGGTCCGCACCAATAGCTGGCTCCCCAGCAACCGCGATGGCTTCTTCCAGTTCCGCACAGATACGAGCTCCGAGCCATTCCTGGGCCGCATCGGTGTGGGCTTCTACGACGCCAACTCGGCCGAGGATGCCAGGGCAGTGACCAACGGCACCATCGTCGGCGCCTACGCGCAGGATCGCTGGCAGGTAGTGCCCAACTTCGAGCTGACCCTCGGCCTCCGCTACGACGCGGAGATCAACACCCTCAACAACGACTTCACCGTACCCTGGGCTAGCGATCCCGCGCTCAGCGCACTCCCCGAGCTGCAGGGCTTCCTGAACCAGGGCAACAGGAAGAACGATCTCGATAACATCGCTCCACGCGCATCGTTCTCGTGGGATCTGTTCGGCAACAACAAGACCTACGTCCGCGGCGGCGCCGGCATCATGTACGATCGGATCGCCACCTTCATGGCCTTCTTCGAGAGGCAGTCGGCTGGCTGGCGGACGTACGAGTTCGCGAATCCCGGCACCACCGACCCCGAAGCGCTGCGTCAGATGGTGATCTCGGGCGGCGGAACGTCAACGCCGAGCATGAATCTGATGAAGGTGGACATGAAGACGCCGTACAACATCCAGTCGTCCATCGGCATCGGCCAGCAGCTCGCGCCGCGGCTCGCGCTCAACGTCGACTACATCCACCAGGACGCGCGCAATCTCTACGTCCAGATCTCGCAGAATCCTCTGGACACCCAGACCGGCCAACGCACGCTCACCGACGACTACGGCACCATCACGTTGTACGATGACTTCGGTCGCGCCAAGTTCGATGCGGTCGCGACGAGTCTCACCTACGACAAGCCGGGTCTGCGCGCGAGCCTGGCCTACACGCTGGGCTGGTACCGGGCGCAGATGGAAGGACTCGGCAGCTACGTCAATTCCACCTTCTTCCTCATGCAGCCCACCACCGGCGACGAGCGGCATCGCGTGGTGCTCTCGGGCATCGGCGATCTGCCGTACGATTTCAAGCTCTCCGCTGTGGCGATTCTCGCGACTCCGCGGCCGTACGTTGCCACCGTGGGTCAGGACGTGAACCACGACAATAACTTCAATGACGACTTCGTTGGCGGCAACGGCAATCGCACCGTGACGCCGGCCACGAACTGGGAGAACATGTACCGCACCGTGGATCTGCGTCTCACCAAGTCGTTCAGCATGGGCGGCGAGCGCAAGTTCAGTGTGAGCGCCGAGGCGTTCAACATCTTCAACTGGGACAACTACTCCGGCTTCTTCGGCCGCGCCGCCGACGCGAGCGGTAGTCCGTTCGCGAACTTCGGTCAGGCGAGCGGAGTGTACGCGCCCAGGCAGGCACAGCTCGGCGTGAGGTACGACTTTTAACTACGGGGTTCAGGGGGCAGGGTTCAGGGGGCAGGAACTACCTCGGCGTCGAGATCTCTACTCCGAGGTGGTTCCTGATCCCTGATCCCTGCTTCCTGATCCCTGCAGTTCCTGAACCCTGCCCCCTGAACCCTGCCCCCCGTAGTTAACGCAGTTCTTCCCGTCCCCAAGCACCAGCAGCGCATTCGCCACCGCTCGTTCGCCTTCCTTGTCGGATGGGTGGTTCGCCACTCTCCCATCGAGTACGAGCGCAGTGGATCCGCCGCCGTCGAGGTTGAGTGCGTCGGTGGCGCCGAGCGCCTGCATGAATGCCGTCAGCTGCACGAGCGACATCCCCTTCGAGTCCGCGCTGCGGCCGTCCACGGCAACGAGTAGTACGGTGCCATCAGCGCGGAGTCCCACCACCGTGCGCGCGTGCTGGGTGACGGAGAAGCCGGGGATCATCGCGTCGATTTCCCCGAGCACCGAGACCCCGTCGCGCAGGAGCATGGGGAATCCGCCCACCAGCTCCTTCACCCTGGCGGGAGCTCCACGGAAATGCAGCGACCACCACACCGAGTCGCCCGCCTGCAACGACAGCTGGAGAGCGGCGCCCGGGTGCGCGCGCTCGGCGAGCACCACTCCGTCACTCGGGATGTCCACGCCATCGGCCGTGGTGTCCACGCGCAGGATCACGCCCACCGCCGTATCACCCGCCATCGCCGCCGCCCTCACGATTCGGACGATCACCTCCACCACGCCCGTGTCCGTGGGAGTTCGCGCGCCGCGGTAGCTGTTGTAGAGCGCCACCGATTCGTTGGCAGCGGGCGGGTTGACGCGCGGCAGCGGCGCGGAGCTATCACCGCGGATGCGGAGCCAGCCATCCAGGTGCGCGTCCGCGAAGAACGGTTTGCCGTCGGCACCCACGCCGAACGCGGGTTGCTCGCGCAGCTCATATCCAGTCACCGCTTCGCGGTGCGTGCCCTCTCCCTTCACCACCCGGCCGGCGCTCACTTCCGGCCCCTCCGGTACGCCCGGTGGCTGGAAGCTGAAGAAGTCAGCGTTCACCGCCGCGAGCACCGGTCTGCCCGCCGCGATAGCCGTGCGTCGAGCCATCTCGCTCGGCCGCTCCCTGCCGATCACCTGGTCCAACCCCTTCGCCGTATGCAAGTCCACACCGCACGCGCCCGGAGCCACCTCCACCACATGTACCATCCACGGTCCCGAGGGGATGCGCATCTCCGTGTGGCGCACCCCCGATGCGAGATCCTCGGTGTGCGTCGAATCCGGCGCGAAGGCACCGGTAGGGTGTGGGTATGGAGGCGCGGGCGCGGGCG
>DATCXG010000439.1:0-2173 GCA_036565945.1 Gemmatimonadaceae bacterium | reverse complement strand
CGGCCCCGCTTCCACCACCACACCGGCATTGCAGTAGCCCAGCGGGATCGGCGCATCGAGCTTGGCGCGGACGGCCTCGAGCGTGGGCGCCAGACCATCCGTGCGCACCTTGTCGAGCACCTGCTTCACCTTGTCGGGCTGGCTGCGCGCCTTGGCGATGAGGTTCGAGCGGCCGAACTCCACGAGCATTCGCTCGGTGCCTGCGGAGACTACCGATGCGCGGGTCTCGACGAGGATGTTGGGGCCGGAGACCGAGGCGGGTACGGGGACATCGACCACCGACGTGGTGCCGGTGTCGAGGCGCTGGAGGAGTTGCTTCATGTCAGGTATATGAAACTGGAGTTCGGATCTTTTCTGGTCGGTCTTGCAGACGGGGATCTCCCATCACGAAGTAGCACTTTGGAGCCAGCCGAACCCATTCGCCACGGGATTGGCCCCTGTGGACGAAGCGAGTTGCACCCACGCGAGGAGTGCTCTCGCATGTCCGTCCACGTTGCTGTGCCGTATGGAGGTCGGATAGAACAGCACGCCGGGGAAGCTCTCGCCACGCGACGCCAGCGCCCGCGCCAATGGTGCAAAGTCCCGGTAGTTGCGGGTCACGATTATCCGATCTTCGCGCTGTGCCCAGCGGAGGACAGTCGGATCGTCGGCGCCGCTCAAGCCGACGTCCGTGACGTGCACGACGTCGACGTCTGCCGCTCGAAGGAGCTGCAGGCAGCGTCGATTGACGTGTTCATCGAACAGGAACGCCAGCGATGGTACGCGAGCGCGCTCGATCACTCACTACCACCGCTCATCGCGCCGTATCAGGCGCGCCGAGCAACCGCTCCATCCGCTCGTTCTCGGTGATCATGGCCTCGATCTCATGGGGGAATCGCTCAGCGTAAGCCAACGCCTGGTCGAGTGCCTCGGAAGGCACCGACTCCCCAAAGTGCTCGAGCAGCGCCTTCCTATCATCACCATAATCACGCGCCACCATCACAATTTCCCACACGTCGGGACCAGACCGGAGAACCGCACGGCGCCCGGAGACGCCGTCGCGAAATGCGATGGCCGGGAAGTGCGACATGGCCCACCACTCCTCGGCGACACGCCTCAATCCAGTGGATGGACCTTCGCCGTGGCTCTTCCAGAAGCGCTCGAGGTCGTTCTTGAGCCAGCTATCCAGGCGGGCAGTGATCGTGGACATAATTGGTGACTCCGGCAACTGGCGTAGGCAGAAATAATCAAGTCAATATACACAATGTGTACATCGTACACCAGAGACACACACCTGTTCAGAACGTCTTGCTCCGAATCTCCGTCACGATCACCTCCCTTGCCTTCACCTCCCGCTCCAGCTCCACGTACCTCGACGCCACGCGCTCTCCATAGGTAGGCGAGAACCACCCCGCTGGCTCGCCCTCGCGCGCCTCCAGGAGGTGACTACCTCCCTCCACACGCACCGATGCCGGATCGGCATCGGGATGCAGAAGCCAGCGGATTCGCACCCGACGCGCGCTGGGTGCGAGTACCTGATCCTGCACTATCACGCGATCGGCCATCACACGCACCGTGCGCCGCACGCGGTCGGGGATCTCGGCCACGATCACCGCGTCGTCGCCATCCATCCCGGCGCTGACGATGCGCGCCGAGGGCCACACATACCATAGGAAGCGCGGGCCACGGATGCCCGGCTCCTCGTCGTCCAGGATCGGGCCGTTGTGCACCGCGCCCACGGCGAGCGCGTTGCGCCAGGGTGGCGGAGCGTTGTACGAGAAGGTGCCCGCATCCGTAACCACCTCGCGCGAGCCGAAGCGGACGTCGAGGTGCAGCGGATCGATCTGCCCCGGGCGGGAGGTGTAGCTCCCTGCCCTCACGAACACGCTCACGGCTCCGCCGCCCAGGCGCGCGGCGGCCCAGCCGGAGCTCCCTCTCGACACGGCGTCAGGCCGTGGCTCTCCGCGGCCGGGCGTCGGGAGGCCGAGCCAGGCCAGCGCTTCGGCGCTCGGTGGCACATCGCGCGGCAGAGGATGACCGAAGCTCGCACAGGCAGCGGTGATAACCGGTCGAAAATCGCGGTAAGGTGCGAGTGCGACGGGGTGTACCAACGCGCCGTCGTTCGGGCCATGGTTGGGAACTACTCCCGTCTCGGGATCCACCACGGCGAGGAGAAGGCTGAGCGCCGCACGCA
>DATCXG010000436.1:0-2756 GCA_036565945.1 Gemmatimonadaceae bacterium | reverse complement strand
CCGGCAGGCACATGTGCCTGCCGGAGCTTTTTCTTTTCGAGCTGGGCCGAGATCAGACGCGCTGCACCTCCGCGGCCTGCGGTCCTTTCTGCCCTTGGACGATCTCGAATTCCACCTGATCGCCCTCGGCCAATGACTTGAAGCCGTTGCCTCGGATCGCACTGAAGTGGACGAAGACGTCAGGGCCGCCTTCATGCGAGATGAATCCGTAGCCCTTCGCGTCGTTGAACCACTTTACTGTGCCCGTAATGCGAGACATGGTACCTTACCTCTCCCCTGCTGGGACAAAACGGTGATGCTCGATCCTGCTCGATAGGTCGGAGCCCTCCGGGGCTCCAGCACCAGTCCAACTGGATCCTGGAACGTGCCGAAATTTGCACCTGTCACCCGTCCAGATGCTACGGCACCGGTAAGGCGCGTTCCATCACAAATCGGGCCACGCCGAAACGCGCAAGGGGCGGGAGATCACTCCCGCCCCTCAGCAAACGCGCATCATCAGTTGTATGCCGCCGGACGCCCGCTCAGGCGGCGCCGGCGATGTAGCGAGCCACACGGCCGCAGCTGGCGCAGCGTAGTGTCACATGAGAGCGTGGCAGGGGGGGGATGAAGTCCGGGTCGCGGACGATGTCACCGGAGCAGGACGGGCAGCTGAGCGGCATTCCATTACGATCGTGCGAGATGAGCTGGAGTGCCTGTGCCGGGTTGTAGGTGGCCGGGCGTGGCTTGCGCATTGGATCCTCCAAAAAATACCCACGGCGTCATCCAGGAGAGCAGGACGCCGCAATCGCACGGACGGCTGGATCGCGCCGCCCGCTGACAATATAGATACAACGCTGTTCGCCAGGGGAACGTTGCCGACCACCCCGACGGACGGTCGGTCTTTTTTGTACCTGTCCGCGGGGAAAACGTTCCTCACCACTCGTGCTCCTTCCGCCACAGGCTCCGCCGGTCCACACGCCAGAGCCGCGACTTGTCGGCGAAGGAGGTCCCGTCGCGGAATGCGTCGGCATCGTTGAGTGATTCGATGACGTCGGCGCTCTTGGCCGAAGCCTCGTCGGCCCGGTGGAGAATCTCGGCCTCGGCCGTCAGTGGGCGGACAGGGCTGCCGAACTCGAGCTTGCCGTGATGCGAAAGGATCAGGTGCTGGAGCTCGAGCAGCTGATCGTCGCTGCACAGCGGCTCGCCGATCGCGGCCAGACGACGCTCGAGCATGAGGCAGCCGAGCACTACGTGCTCGATGAGGTGCCCGCAGGGCGTGCGGGTGAAGCCCTCCCACCCTACGCTGTACGCTTCCACCTTACCTATGTCGTGTAACAGGGCACCGGCTATCACCAGGTCCACGTCGGCGTTCATCGCCTTGGCGATGCCACGCCCGATGTAGGCTACCTCCGAGACGTGCAGGAGCAGACCGCCGAGCTTGCCGTGGTGACCGTTGATGGACGCGGGAGTGCGCTCGAAATCGAGCCGGAAAGGCTCGTCGTCGAAGAAGAGCGCGAGCACACGCTTCAACCGGTCGGACCTGATGTCTCGGCGCAGCTTGTCCAGATGATCCCAGAGCGCCGTCGGGTCCTGCGCGATGCGCGGGAGGAAGTCGTCGAGCCGCATCCCGTCGCGCGGGATGCTGCGCAGTGGAGCGGTGAGCTTGAGCTGGCGCTTCGAATCGTAGCGGGAGATATGACCTATCGCCTGCACGATCGCCCCCGGCTCGGCGCCTTCCGCCCAGCCGGAATCGAGGAGGTTCTGCCAGATTGGCTCGGTGTCTATCTGCCCGGATGCGTTACCGAGCGTGAGGATGACGAATGGTTCACCGCTGGCCTTGTGCTTCTCCGCACGCTTTAGCACGAGTAGCTCGTGCTGCATCCGGTCGCCGTACTGCACCTGGCTGAGGTTGACCAATGTCATGGCCGGCAAAGTGCGACGGACAGAGCCGGGTGGCAAGGGACGAAATTACCACACCGCGTCCGCTCGCCTCGCGAGCGCACCCACCTGATCGGTGAGAGCGCGGTGGGCGCGCTCTCACCGTTCGCTCGGCGCGAGCGAGGTCGGGGCCTCAGCCTACGTAGACGATATCGCCCTCCGCATCTATTCCCATCTCCTGCTCCATCCCGCACACGCCGCACACCTTCACGGCGTGCCATGCCTCGCCGAACTCTTTCTGATTCTCACGCCGCGCGGGCTTCACCGACAGCTTCTTGTAGCTGTACTCGCCACAGTTCTCGCATGCGTGTGCCTTGGCGATCAGCTCGGCCCGCTGGCGCGTGATCTTTGCCAACTCTCAGCGCTCCTCGTCGGGCGGCGGGACGATGGACGACATCCCCGACAACGCGCCGAGCGCCTTCTCGCTGGGTTGCCTGGTGAAGTCGGTCGGCGGGCGCGTTACGGGGGGCACGCTCGCGCGCCCTCCCTCGGCCGCCACCGCTTCGTGGAGCCCCGTGCGCGCGAGCAGCTCCTTGATGCCACCGAGTGCGCCCATCACTCCGGTCGCTTCCGTTGGAAGGAAGATCGTCGTCCCCCTGCCCTGACTCAGCACAGGGAGTGCCTCCAGATACTTGATACCCAGGAGGTACATCGCGGCCTGGTTGTCGGGGAGCGCGTTGCTGATGCGCTTGAGCGTTTCGGCTTCCGCCTGCGCCATTGCCAGCCGTGCCTCGGCGAGACCCTGTGCGCGGAGGACCGCGGCCTGCGCCTCACCCTCGGCGCGCTGGATCTGTGATTCGCGCACGCCCTCCGACTCGAGAATCGCCGCGCGCTTCCCC
>DATCXG010000428.1:0-2863 GCA_036565945.1 Gemmatimonadaceae bacterium | reverse complement strand
GCGGCGGTGAGGAGCAAGGAGTAGGGGAAGTACAGAGGGATCAGGAAGCAGGGATCAGGGGTCAGAAAGGGCTCCTCGGGGAGAGACCCCGCCCCCGAGGCAGTTCCTGAACCCTGCCCCCTGAACCCTGAACCCTGAACCCCGTAGTTACCTGATCCCTCTCAGTTCTCCTGAACCCCGCCCCCCGTACTGAACTGAACCCTGTCAGTTCCCCTTCGACCGTAGTTCCTGGCCTTTGCCACGGGGGCGCGCTTCATGGGGTCCCGGAGGCAGGAGATGATCCGGGCAGCCATGGCGTCGAGCTGGGTGCGGTCGGGCATGGACGAGCCGTCGAAGGGGAGCTTCACCTCGAAACCATCGTTGGCACGGCGCGGGATCAGGTGGATGTGGAAGTGATAAACATCCTGCCCGGCTGCCGTGCCGCTCGAGACCACGAGGTTCATCTCTTCCATGCCCGAGACGCGCCGGATCACCGGACCTAACTGCATGGCCACCTCGAAGAGGTGCATCCCCAGATCGTGCGGCAGGTCCGTGAACGACTCATAGTGTTGCCGCGGCACCACGAGAGTGTGGCCCGAGTTCACAGGCTGGATGTCCATGAATGCCAGCGCGTTACTGTCTTCATAGCACACCGAAACCTCCGCGGCGCCATGGATGATGTCGCAGAAGATGCAATGGCCCACGGCGGATGTCGTCATCTTGTCTCCAGGCAAGTGTCTCTGACTCCTAGACGCACGCGGAGTGCCAGGGCGTACGCGACGGCCCGGCACGCGGCCCCGCCTCCTCACGCCCGGTAGCCGACCCGAGTCGCTTCGTACTATCTTAGGGTGCAAGGCACCTACTTCATTGGAGACCCATGGCAACTCAGACGCGTGCCGAGCGCAAGAACGCCGCGAGACTTGGCCGTGAGCAGCTTCTTGGCGCCTTCCGCAACATGTATCTGTCGCGGAAGCTGGACGACAAGGAGATCCAGCTCAAACGACAGAATAAGATCTTCTTCCAGATATCGGGCGCCGGACACGAAGGTGTCCTGACTGCGGCCGCTCTTGTGTTGCGCGCCGGCTACGACTGGTTCTTCCCATACTACCGCGACCGCGCGCTCTGCCTTCAGCTCGGCGTGACCCCCACCGAGATGCTGTGCTCGGCCGTTGGTGCGGCATGCGATCCCGCTTCGGGCGGGCGGCAGATGCCAAGCCACTGGGGCAGCGACCGGCTCAACATCGTCTCGTCATCCTCTCCCACTGGCACTCAATTCCTGCAGTCGGTGGGCTGCGCCGAGTCGTCGCTGAGAGCCAAGCTCATTGGCATAAGTGAAGGATTCCAGAGAGATGAGGTGGTGTACGTATCCAGTGGAGACGGCACCACTAGCGAGGGCGAGTTCTGGGAGTCGCTCAACACCGCGTGCAACCTCTCGCTACCCGTGGTCTACCTGATCGAGGACAACGGCTACGCGATATCGGTACCGGTGGAGGTCAGCACCGCCGGCGGCAGCATCTCCAAGCTGATCACTGGCTTCCCCGGGCTCCTGGTTCAGGAAGTGGACGGCTGCGACCTCATGGCCAGCCACGCCGCGATGACCAGGGCCGTGGAGTACGCTCGGGCGCGAAAGGGACCGGCGCTGGTGCACGCGCACGTCGTCCGCCCCTACTCGCATTCGCTCTCCGACGACGAGGTGATGTACCGCCCGACCGAGGAGCGGGAGGCCGACGCCCTGCGCGACCCGATCGTCAACTTCTCCAGATGGCTGGTGGAGGAAGGGCACGCGAGCGAGGAGGAGATCGACCGGATCAGGGAGGAGGTGGAGGGAATCGTTCAGGCGGCAGTGGACGAAGCTCTGGAACAGCCACAGCCCCATCCGAGCACCGTGCTCCACGGCGTGTACTCGCCTGACGTCGACCCTACCAGCGAACAGTTCGATACCGAGGATGACCCTCAGTTCGCCGGTGAGCCCACCACCATGGTGGACCTGCTCAACGTGTGCATGAAGGACGAGATGCGACGCAACGAGCGGATGCTCATCTTCGGCGAGGACGTGGCCGACGTCTCGCGCGAGCATTACATGGGGAAGGTGAAGGGCAAGGGCGGGGTATTCAAAGTCACGTGGGGCTTGCAGAAGGAATTCGGCGGAGCGCGCGTGTACAACTCGCCACTCGCCGAAGCGAATATCGTGGGGCGTGCCATCGGCCTGGCGCTGCGCGGATTCAAGCCGGTAGCCGAGATCCAGTTCTTCGACTACATCTGGCCCGCGTACATGCAGTTGCGCAACGAGCTGGCCACGATGCGCTGGCGGTCGAACAACGCCTTCAGCGCGCCAGTGGTGGTGAGAGTCACCTACGGTGGCTACATCCGTGGCGCCATCTACCACTCCCAGACCGGCGCCTCGATCTTCGCGCACTGCCCGGGCCTGCGGGTGGTGTGCCCCTCCACGGCGCTCGATGCGAACGGGCTGCTCCGCACCGCGATCCGCTGCGACGACCCGGTGATCTTCCTGGAGCACAAGCACCTCTACCGCCAGACGTACAACAAGGGGCGCTATCCCGGTCCCAACTTCATGATCCCCTTCGGCAAGGCCAAGGTAGTACGCCCGGGGAGCGACATCACGGTGGTGACGTACGGCGCAACCGTTCAGCGCGCCGTCGCGGCCGCCAACCAGGCGGTGGAAGAGGGGCTGGACGTGGAGGTGATCGACCTGCGCACCCTCTCACCCTGGGACCGCGAGACCGTGTACGAGTCGGTGAAGCGGACGTCGCGCGTGATAGTGGCGTACGAGGATGCCATCTCCTGGGGTTACGGCGCCGAGATCGCCGCCGCGATAGCCGACGACTGTTTCGCCTGGCTCGATGCGCCGGTGAGGCGTGTGGCC
>DATCXG010000423.1:0-4919 GCA_036565945.1 Gemmatimonadaceae bacterium | reverse complement strand
AGACCCCCGCGGTGGCCGTTCCCGCTTTCTGCTTCCCGCATGCCGCTTCTCACTTCCTGCCGGTGCTTTCGAGGCCCTCGCCCTCGCGCCTCAGCCGCGCACGGCGGCGTGGAACTGTTCCTCCTCGGTGGATCCCGAGATCGCACCGGTAGACGCCAGGCCCCCCGCTGCCGCCTGCAGCACGCGGTCGAAGTAGCCGGTGCCTGCCTCGCGCTGGTGCTTCGTCGCGGTATAGCCGTCTCGCTCGCGCGCGAATTCCTGCGCCTGAATCCGCACGTAGGCCGGCATACCCTCCTCCGCGTAAGCTGCCGCGAGGTCGAAGGTGTGGTAGTTGATCAGGTGCCAACCGGCCAGGGTGATGAACTGGAACTTGAATCCCATGGCGGCCAGCTCACGCTGGAACGTGGCGATCGATGTGGCGTCGAGGTTGCGCTCCCAGTTGAAGGACGGCGAGCAATTGTACGCCAGCATCTTCCCGGGGAAACGCTCGTGTATTGATTCGGCGAAACTGCGTGCCTCGTTCATGTCCGGCTTCGATGTCTCGAACCAGAGCATGTCCGCGTACGGCGCGTAGGCCAGCGCGCGCACGATGGCCGCCTCCATGCCCCCACGGACCGTGTAGTAGCCCTCGGCAGTGCGCTCTCCGGTGGTGAACGCCCGGTCGCGCTCGTCGATGTCGCTCGTGAGCAGTGTGGCCGAGAGCGCGTCGGTGCGAGCGATGAGGAGCGTGGGGACATCCAGCACATCGGCCGCCAGGCGCGCCGCGCTCAACGTGCGAATGAACTGCGCGGTGGGAACGAGCACCTTCCCTCCCATGTGTCCGCACTTCTTCTCAGAAGCCAGCTGATCCTCGAAGTGCACTCCGGCAGCACCAGCCTCGATCATGGCTTTCATGAGCTCGAACGCATGAATGGGCCCGCCGAATCCGGCCTCAGCGTCGGCCACGATCGGCGCCAACCAGTAGCGCCCAGCGTCGCTGCCCCCGTTCGCGGCCGTCTCACTCCACTCCACCTGATCCGCGCGCAGGAGCGCGTTGTTGAGCCGTCGCACGAGCGCGGGCACGCTGTTACTCGGGTAGATGCTCTGGTCAGGGTAGGTCTGGCCAGCGAGGTTGCCGTCGGCTGCCACCTGCCAGCCGCTGAGGTAGATCGCTCTGAGTCCCGCCTTGACCATCTGCACGGCCTGAGCGCCGGTGAGAGCGCCGAAGGTATGGACGTACTCCTCGTCGCGCAGAAGTTGCCAGAGACGCTCGGCGCCCAATCGCGCGAGCGAGTACTCCACCCGCACAGAGCCACGCAGTCCGACCACGACATCCGCGCCATAGGAGCGACGTACGCCCTCCCAGCGTGGCTCGGACGACCACCGCCGCCGAAGCTCGGTGCTTTCCCGGGGTATGTCGACAGCGCTCATTGCCTCGCTCCTTGTTGCGCTTCCGCGCGCTCCAGATAGCTGGAGGCGGGAATGGTGAGAAACTCCGCGAAGGCGTTGCCCAGCACGAGATCATCGAGCAGTGCAGCGGCGTCGGCATACCGGGCTTCGGCCACCCCCGCGGCCGCCAGCTCCTCCAGTTCCCTGCGGCGCACGTCGACATAGAAACCGGCGCTCATCGCCCCACCATTGGCGAACGGGGCTCCGTGACGGATCCATTGCCAGAGCTGCGCCCGCGAGATCTCGGCGGTGGCGGTATCCTCCATGAGATTGTTGATGCCTACCGCGCCGGAGCCTCGGAGCCACGACTCGATGTACTGCAGCGCCACGCTGACGTTGTTACGCACTCCTGCGCGCGTTACAGTGCCGCCGGGAACCCTGACGTCGAGCAGCTCGCCGGCGCTCACCCGCACATCCGGACGTTGTCGCTCTATCTGGTTTGGTCTGTCACCGAGCACCGCGTCGAACACATCGCGCGCCACTGGTACCAGGTCGGGATGGGCCACCCAGGTCCCGTCGAATCCGTCGCCAGACTCGCGCAGCTTGTCGTCGCGCACGTTGGCAAGTGCCGCCTCGTTCACAGCCGGCTCGCGTCTGCTCGGTATGAAGGCCGCCATCCCACCAATCGCGTGCGCGCCACGCCGGTGACACGTCTGCACCAACAGATTCGTATAGGCGCGCATGAAGGGCACCTTCATCGTCACCTGCGCGCGATCCGGGAGCATCATGCCCGGCGAGTCCCTGAATTTCTTGATGACGCTGAAGATGTAATCCCAGCGTCCGGCATTCAGGCCGGACGAGTGCTCCCGAAGCTCGTAGAGGATCTCGTCCATCTCGAATGCGGCGAGGACGTTCTCGATCAGCACCGTGGCACGGATGGATCCGCGCGGCAGACCGAGTTCCTCCTGCGCGGCCACGAACACATCGTTCCAGAGGCGCGCCTCCAGGTGGCTCTCCAACTTGGGCAGATAAAAGTACGGTCCGGCGCCCCGCGCCAGGAGCTCCTGCGCGTTGTGGAAGAAGAAGAGTCCGAAATCGAAGAGACTCGCCGACACCGGCTCGCCGTCCACCCGTGCGTGGCGTTCCACCAGGTGCCATCCGCGCGGGCGCACGAGTAGCGTGGCGGTGCGCTCACCAAGCTTGTACTCGCGCCCCTCCGGGCTGGTAAAAGCAAGGCTGCCGCGGACCGCGTGAAACAGGTTCTCCTGCCCCTCCACGACGTTTCCCCAGGTGGGCGAGAGCGAATCCTCGAAGTCCGCCATGAATGCCGACGCGCCCGAGTTGAGCGCGTTGATCATCATCTTGCGATCCACCGGCCCCGTGATCTCGACGCGCCGATCGAGCAGCGCTGACGGCGGTGCTGCTACCCGCCAATTGCCGGTGCGCACCTCGGCAGTCTCTTCGAGAAAGTCGGGACGTTCACCAGAGTCCAGCGACGCTTGCCGATCCGCGCGCTGCCGAAGGAGTGCTTCACGTTGCTGGTTGAAGCGCCGTTGCAGTCTTGCAACGAATCCGAGGGCTTCGCCGGTGAGAATCCTCGATGAATCCGCCGGCCCCACGCCCACCAGGTCGATCCGCTCCGAGCTCGTGAGATTCATGCCTCACCATGCGTGTCAAATCGTGAAAGCCTCTGCCGCTGTTAGCGATGCGGCATGGAGCCGGCCGCGCTAGCGCGTCCGGCGTCCGAGCGGCCGTTGCACGCTGATCACATCACCATGGCGACGACAGGCGCGGCCGTCAGAGCAGAGGGTGCAAGAGCTGTGCGAGCGGGGTATGAAGCAGCAACGAGGCAGGAGGGAGCAGGACGCGAAGGTTCAGGCCACCAGTCCTGGCCCGACGCCCACGCCATTCTGTGCTCCGTGGCGCGAGCGATGCACCGTGACGCCACAACGACATCTCACACATGACGCGGGGGGTGCCGATGCGTGGATACCGATTTTTCGAGGAGTTCAGCGATGGCCGGTTCGAAACCAGCTCCGGCAATGTCATCGCCGTAGATATCACCGGGGAGTCATTCGTCCAGGAGGGCGGGGTGTGCTACGGCGCCGTGGTGGCATTCCCGGATAGTGCCACACCCAACAGCCCGGTACTGGGCCGACTATTCAACGCCGAGTATCTGGGGGCACGCTGCCGCCGGATCTCGGAATCGCGGGCGCGCAGCATCCACCCCAGGCTGTTCGAGTACCTCGACGCCATGGCGTGACTGGGGTGATTTCCAACCGCCGTCCTGAATCGAGGCTTCGGGCAGACGCCACGAGCCCGTCAGCCGAGCTCGTGCCGTCTGCCCAGGACGAGTCGGCCGCCCAACACCGGGGGTCTGACTCGGCCACCGGCCCCGATGGCCGAGTGGATCAGCCCTTGTGGCGGAAGATGATCCGGCCGCGGGTCAGGTCGTATGGCGAAACCTGGATGCGCACCCGATCGCCTGCGAGGACACGGATGCGAAAGCGCCGCATGTTGCCCCCGAGGGTGGTGAGAACCGTATGACTGTCGCTGACGGCAACGCGAAATGTCGCGTTGGGCAGCACCTCCGTAACCGTACCCTCGAGCTCTATGGAATCCTGCTTCGACATATCAGCTCTTCGGGGCGAGCGAGCGGTAGGCGCTCAATGGGCGCGGCGCAGCGCGCGGGCGCTGCGCTGGCGTGCAGCGCCAGCCTTCCGTTGACGTGCTTCGCTCGGCTTCTCATAGAAGCGCTTCCGGCGGAGGTCCTTCAGGACACCGGCGCGGATCACCTTGCGCTGGAATTGCTTCAGCGCCACATCGAGCCGATCGTTCTCGCCAATGACGACTTCAACCACGATGCATCCTGTGCTGGGGGAAATGGCCGAAACAAAAAAAGAGGGACCCGGATCAAACCAAGTCCACCTGCGAGCTTCGAGCTGGCTGGTGTGTACCACACGTGGAGGCACACCTGTCTCGCAGCCCACCAACAACCTAGCTTGCCAGACATTCAATGGCAATGGACAGCCGGCGCTCCGCCGGCCCGTGATCCTGAACCAGCCCCCTTCCTCGAGAGCTCCCAATGAAGCGTGGAAAACTCGTTGCCGCTCTGGTGGCGACTGCACTCGTTGCTTTTCTCCTCTGGTCCACCCTGGGCGCACAGCGCGTGGAATGCAAGGCGTGCGCCGAATACGGAGGCCAGCAGAACTGCGCCATCGCCACCGCGGCTACTCGCGCGGAGGCGGCACGCTCCGCCCAGACCACGGCGTGCGGCACGATTGCGAGCGGAATGGACGCATCCATCGCCTGTTCCAACCAGGCGCCCGTCAGCCTGACGTGCCAAGGGGAATGACTACGGGGTTCAGGGTTCAGGGGGCAGGGTTCAGGAACTACAAGGGATCAGGAAGCAGGGATCAGGGATCAGAAAGGGCTCGTAGCGTAGAGCTCTTTACGCCGAGGCAGTTCCTGAACCCTGCCCCCTGCACCCTGAACCCCGTAGTTACCTGATCCCTGCTTCCTGATCCCTGTCAGTTGTAGTTCCTGAACCC
>DATCXG010000415.1:0-4136 GCA_036565945.1 Gemmatimonadaceae bacterium | reverse complement strand
CAATACGGGCGATCCCGGGCACGAGAGATGGATGGGGTCGTCGTAAGTAGTTGTCGGGGCTGTAGCTCAGCTGGGAGAGCGCTGCAATCGCACTGCAGAGGTCAGGGGTTCGATCCCCCTCAGCTCCATGGCATGCAGACTGCCGTATAGTCTGAAGTCGATATTATTGCGGGTGCACCCTTGTTGGTAGGACGCAGAGTTCCAATGATGAGGGTTGCTACCGCTCTGCTTCGGGAATTGCCCGCCGCCGTTCGGTAGGACGCAGAGTTCCAATGACGGTGTGCGAGGCCACCCTTAGCAGTCAGACTCAGAGAGGCCAGTACTATTGGCGAAGCGCCGCGGGGGTCCGCGGCGTTTTTTTATGCCCCTCGATCATGCCCGCTCGATGGTCGCGCGTGTTTTTCTGTGCTCCACAGTGGCCGAGCATGACGCTCGGCTGCACTCCGATGTTATGATTCGGCGCATACCCTCGTGAGCCCGTCCGTCCCGTAGACCATCGATGATCGCGAATGACACCAGAACTCACAGTGCTTTTCGCTCTTCCGTTCGGCCCGTTCCTGATCTTTGGCCTGCGCATCATCGACGTGTCGCTCGATACCGCGCGCGTCCTGGCCGTGGTGCGCGGCAGTCGCTCCGCGGCGGCCAGCCTGGGCTTCTTCCAGGCCCTCATCTGGATTGTCGCCGTCGGGAACGCTATCAAGTTTCTGGATAGCTGGTACCACATCCTCGGTTACGCGGCCGGCTTCGCGACGGGCACGCTGGTCGGGATGACTATCGAACATGCGCTCGCGTACGGACTGTCGACGGTTCGCATCGTCTCGCAGCACGGAGGGGTGGAGATAGCGGAGGCGTTGCGGGAGCGTGGGTACGGAGCCACGGAAGTTCCGGGATACGGGCGTGATGGCGGCGTGGAGATTGTGCACTCGGTGGTGCAGCGTCAGCATCTGGATGATGTCGTGCGGATCGTGGACCAGTGGGACTCGACCGCGTTCGTCACTGTGGAGGAGCCCCGCGTGCTCCGCGGCGGGCGGGTCGTCGGCCGGACACGCGTCAACATTCCATGGGTAAGTGAGCGGATGGGGCGACAGCGGGTTTGAGCGCGTTGCAGGTGAATCGTCATGACCCAGATGCCAGGCATTCCCGAACGGCCCGTACTCGCGCGCAAGCCGCGCGATGAAGAGATCGACGTGTGGGGGCTCACGCACCCGGGCAAGGTGCGGCAGAACAACGAGGACCACTTCCTCCTCGGATCGCTGCACCAGCACCTCGAGATAAAGGCGACGTCGCTACCGGAGGTCGGGCAGCTACTCGCTTCCGATGAGCGCCTCGGTTTCATCGCGATGATCGCCGACGGCGTTGGAGGGAATCTCGCGGGGGAAGAGGCGAGCCGCCTGGCCCTCGAGGAGATCGCGCAGTACGTCGTCCAGAGCACAGCCTGCTACTACCAGTCGGACGCGCACGCCAACGAGTTCATCGATGTGCTGCAGGAAGCCGCGCTGCGGACTCACCAGAGTGTGCTCGAGCGCGCCAGTGCAGACTCCGAGTTCCACGGCATGGCTACGACGCTGACTCTCTGGATCGGAGTCTGGCCGTCGGCCTACCTTCTCCAGGTTGGTGATTCGCGCTACTACCTCTATCGGCGCGGCGAGCTCACACAGGTGACCCGCGACCAGACCATCGCGCAAGAGCTCGTAGACCAGGGCGTGATGACCCGATCGGTTGCCCTGGCATCGCGCTGGGCGAACGTGCTATCGAGCGCTATTGGCGGCCGGCAGACCGCGCCGGTCGTAACGCGGATTCCATCGGACTGGGAGAGCACGCACCTGCTCTGCAGCGACGGCCTCACGAAACACGTCTCCGACGAGCGCATCGCCGAGCGGCTGGCTGGTATGACGTCCGCGAAGGAGGTGTGTGAGGAGCTGCTCCAGGATGCGCTCGACGCGGGTGGCACCGATAACATCAGCATCATCGTGGGCCGCACGGTGTGGAAGGGCGAGGGGTGAGCTACGCTGATTTCGCGACGTACGCGGCGGTGGTGGGTGTGACAGCGCTCGTTTCGTGCGTGGCGAGCTATCTCCCGGCGCGGCGGGCGACGGGCATTGACCCGGCGATCACTCTGCGTGCGGAGTAATGGGGTCGGGAAACGGGAGGGGAATGAGCGGCAGGGGGGAGGAGTATGGTGGCGGATTCACTTGGCGCCCGTAGAGATCGTCTCCCGATGGATGGAGGCGCTGCGCGACGGATGACCACCGAAGCGGGAATTGCCTGTTTCCCGAGGGCGTTGGCCTCGGAGGAAGAGAAGGTCAGGCTTGAGAAGTAGGTACTGGGCTGATAAATTCTGAAGACTCTGCCGCAGGGCGGGGAATATGTGAGTACTGCCCCTTGGTGTAACTGGCAACACGCCTGATTCTGGATCAGGAAAGTCCAGGTTCGAGCCCTGGAGGGGCAACTGAGGTAAGGCGTTTAAAAAAAGTTACTTACAGCGACGCCCCGTTGATCGATCAACGGGGCGTCGCTGCTTCAGTAAGCCACTGGTAAGCCACACTAGCACTCGGTATGCACTGAAGCGTCTCACCGCTGCACGTCGTACGGGTGCGAGTCGTGAGGATGTTCGCGCTATGTGGGCTGCATGTCTCGTCTGCCATGGCCACCTCGGGCGGAACGCTCTTCTGCCGACCTTCCCAGTGGGCCGGCGACTCGCGTTCGATCCGGTTCGCGGACGGCTCTGGGTGCTCTGTCCTCGCTGCGCCCGGTGGAACCTCTCTCCGCTCGAGGAGCGCTGGGAGGCGATCGAAGATGCCGAGCGGCTCTTCCGCGGCTCACCGATCCGCGCCGCCACCGATAACGTAGGGCTGGCCGAGCTTCCCGAGGGGCTGACGCTGGTCCGCATCGGCCCCGCGCAGGGACCGGAGCTGGCAAGCTGGCGCTACGGTCGCCTCCTGCGGCGTCACTTCGCCCGTACCTCGCCGGGGCGGGCCGCCATTCGCGCGGCGGAAGGGCTGTCGCGAGCCGTAAGCCGTGGTGTTGTGCGAGCGGTGCGGCGCACCGGCCTTCCGGCGCCGGGCTACGATGCCCTAACCTGGTTGCGCATCCACGTGCTGCCCGAGCGCGTGCTGGCGATGGTGCCCACTACCGTCGGCGAGCCGATTCTCATCCGCGCGGCGCATCTGGAGCATGCGGAGCTCATGCGCCCCGAGCGGCGCGGGCCGTGGCGCATCGTCATTCCTCACGACACGGGTATCGTGACCCTCGCGGGTGACGCGGGGCTGCGCACTGCGGGCAAGCTCTTCGCCGCGCTGAACGGAGTGGGTGCGTCCGGCGAGCAGGTAGCGAGCGCGTTCCGCAAGCTGGAGGACGCCGGGAATCCCACCTGCTATTTTGCACGCGTCGCTGCCCTGGCCCTGCGCACGGCGTGGGGCCGCTTCCCCGACGCGCCGCGCGATGGCGAGGTGATGCCGCCGCACGCGTCCGATGCCGAGCGTCTCGCGCTCTACCTGACGAGCCGCTCGTTCTGGGGTCGCGGCGCGACCGGAAGCGAGCCGCGCACGGCGCTCCCCAAGCTGCCGATGGTAGACCGTCTCGCACTCGAGATGGCCGCCAACGAGGACGCCGAGCGCCGTGCCATGGAGGGTGCGCTGGCCGAGCTCGAAGCCGCGTGGCGCGAGGCCGAGGAGATCGCCGCCATCGCCGATAATCTCCTGAAGCATCGCGCGCCGGTCCTCGGCACTCCGAGGCCGCTCCCCGCGTAGATCGCGGGTGCGATCGAAGTGCTGGCAGTCGACACCCATGAGCCGCATCCTCCTCTTCGCCCTCGTCTTCGGCGCCGCTACGCACAGTGGCGCAGCCGCACTATCACCAGCCGCACTATCATCGCTGCGCCAGGCCATTACGGTGCCTTCGTTCGTGCGAAGCGATACCGACGCAACAGATACTGGCACAGCGACCGGGCGTGAACGCGAAGGGGACGAGTGCCTGCGTTTCATCTTCGGACCGTGGACGCCACCGCTCGACGCGAAGGCCGCTGGCCATCCGACTTTCCCGCCAGCCGAATCGCTTCCTCAGGCACCGGGTGGCCGCGGCTGGGCAGTCAGCGATTCGACTACCGGTGACACGCAACTGCTTCTTTACCCGAGCTT
>DATCXG010000414.1:0-10721 GCA_036565945.1 Gemmatimonadaceae bacterium | reverse complement strand
CTACCGGTAGGCGGGGGCGTGCTGGCATCCGGCCGTGAGCATGCTGACAATTCAGCGGAGGTCGCGGCGGGGATGAATCAGCTATCACGCTTGCGAGTGCGCTTGCGCGGCGGCGCGCAGCTCCGTGCAGAGCACCCTGGTATCCACGCCATCTCTCTGCGCTGCCTCTTCCACGGTCAGCGACGCGCCGCAACAAGTGTCGAGACCAAAGCGATTGAACACGGCCGCGGTTTCCGGGTGATTCGTGACGATGCTATTCACAGTCGATCTGCAATCGAGGTCGAGCTCGGCGGTCGGCATTGTCGATTCCTCCATCGGGGTTGGTCAGCATTGAGTGGCTTAACTGTGACCAGGATAAGCCCTATGCCTTGCTATAGAGTCAAGTGGTCGAGCCAGAGTGACTGTGGGAGTGATGTTGTGTACCGTTTCGCTCCGTTTCGGGGCCGGCGTTCGTACCACCGAGCCGCCTCCGCCGGATGCGGCTGCTGGATGACCGCTGTATCTTCCAGCCGACGCGCCGGGACTGTCGCTCGTCAGCGGCCGCCCCGATCGAAGTGACTCAGAGGTGAGAGCGTATGAGCATGGAACTGTTTCGCATGGAGCGCATGCAATCGACCTGGGAGAATCTGGTCGACTACGACATGAGCGAGTCCGGTATTCGTGCCGTGACGCTGCGTGAGATGATGGCCCTCGGTTTCGACATGGAGACGATGCTCGACACCCCGCTGGGTTACAGCCAGTCCAACGGAACGTTGGGGCTGCGTGAGCGGCTGGCGGCACTCTATCCCGGCGCCACGGTGGATCATATCGAGGTGACGAACGGCACATCGGAGGCGAACTACCTGCTCGCGCTGAGCCGTCTCACGTCCGGCGATACGTTCGCGCTCGAAGTGCCGAACTATCTGCAGCTCTGGGGCGTCCCGCGCGGCGCTGGCGCGACGGTCCGAACATTCCACCTGCGCCCGAGCGAGGCCGCCGGGTGGCAGATTGACTGGGCGGAGTTCGATAGAGCGGTGACCGCCGACACGCGGCTCGTCTACATCACGAACCCCAACAACCCCACCGGGTCGGTCCTCACGAGCGAGGACATGCACCGGATCGTCGACCGCTGCGACAAGGTTGGCGCCTATCTGATCGCGGACGAGGTGTATCAGGGGGCGGAGCTCGCGGGGCCGGTCACTCCGAGCTTCTGGGGGATGAGCGATCGGATAATCGTCACGAGCGGATTATCGAAAGCATATGGTATTCCGGGCGTGCGGATCGGGTGGATCGTGGGGCCGCCGGAAATTGTGGCGCAGTGCTGGGCGCAGCACGACTACCTGACGATCGGTCCCAGCAAGCTCTCCGATGAGCTGGCGCGGGTGGCGGTGGAGCCGCGAGTCCGCGAGCATCTCTACGGCCGTACGCGCGCCATCCTCACGCAGAATTATCCGGTGGTCAGCGACTGGGTAGCGTCGTTCGGCGACTTCCTCACTCTCATTCCGCCCGCCGCGGCGGCGATGGTATTCCTCAAGTACGCGAGTGAAGTACCGAGCGAATCGATCGCCGAATGGCTGCGCGCGAAGCAGAGCACGCTGGTGGTGCCGGGCAGCCATCTCGGGATGGAGGGCTACCTGAGGGTGTGGACCGGCGGGAAGCCGGAATATCTCCGCGAAGGGCTGCGTCGCGTGGGGGTAGGGCTCGAGGCGCTGCGGAGCGGTGCATTGGCCGGAGCACCCGTCTGAGCTGATGGCTCCGTTCCGGTTCTCCGAGCCGCGAGTGGTGAAGCTGGACGAGATCAGGCGCGTCCTCGATGTCCCGCGGCTGATCGACGAACTGGCGGAGGGATTCGTGGCTTACTCCGCCGGGAAGGTCGTTGTACCACCGGTGGCACACCTCGGGTTCACTGATCCGCCCGGTGACGTCCACATCAAGTACGGCTACATCCAGGATGACGACGTCTTCGTCATAAAGATCGCCGGCGGATTCGACGACAATCCGGCGCGAGGGCTTCCGCCGGGCGACGGGATGATGCTCGTCTTCGATAGGAGGACCGGCATGGCCCGCGCGGTGCTGCTCGACCACGCCTACCTCACGGACATCCGGACAGCCGCCGCGGGCGCGGTGGTGGCTCGGGCGCTGGGGCCGCGACGCGTGACGTGCATCGGCATCATCGGATCGGGGGTGCAGGGGCACCTGCAGCTCGAGCTTCTGAGCGGCGTGACGGACTGCCGGTCGGCGATGATCTACAGTCGCGATCCGCGCCGGGTGGCGCACTACGTGAGCGATCTCGCGGAGCAGGGGTTCGACGTCAGCGCTGCTCCGGATGGCGATACGCTCGCCGCGTCGTGCAATCTCATCGTGACTGCCACCACCGCCCGCGCGCCGCTCTTCCGCGCCGATGCCGTCCAGCCAGGCACCCACATCTCGGCGTTCGGCGCCGATGCGCCCGGCAAGCAGGAGCTGGACCCCGCGCTGATGGGACGCGCGGACGTGGTAGTGGTGGACAGTCTGGCGCAGACGTCGCACCACGGTGAGCTGTCGCACGCCCTGGCGGCTGGCACCATCGATTCGGAGCGGGTGCGCGAGCTGGGACAGGTTCTTCGCGACCCGTCGCTGGGCCGCACGCGAGAAGAGCAGATTACGGTGTGTGATCTGACTGGCGTTGCCGTGCAGGACATCGTAGTCGCCAAGCACGTGCTGAGGCAGCTCTCGTGAGCAAGGCCCGCGCGCGTAACATCTCGTTCACGTGCAACCGTCGCAGGCGACGTTCGCGAGCCGTGGGAACCGCTGCGCTGGCCACCATCGTCGCCCTCGGCTCTGCCTGCTCCAGTGCACCGAGCCCGGAGTCGGTGGATGTAGGTGAGGATGTGGTTCAGGGTATCGCCGACCAGGCACTGCCCGTACTCGTGGGAGCCGGCGACATCGCATCGTGTGGCTCGAGCGGAGATGAAGCAACCGCCGCGCTCCTGGACAGCATTCCCGGGATCGTGTTCACCGCGGGAGACAACGTGTACTCCCGAGGGAGCGCGGTGGAATTCGCGACCTGCTACGCGCCGTCGTGGGGCAGGCACAAGGAGCGAACGCTCCCCGCACCGGGGAACCACGACTACAAGACGCGCGGCGCCCGCGACTATTACGCGTACTTCGGGCGTAATGCCGGAGCACCCGGGGCCGGCTACTATCGCTACAAACTCGGCGTGTGGGATGTGTTCGTGCTCAACAGCCAGATCAGCACCGGCCGATGGACTGCGCAGGTGCGGTGGCTTCGCGCGCAGCTATCGAAAACGCCGGGACGCTGCCAGGTAGCCATCATGCATAATCCGCGATTCAGCTCCGGACCGCACGGGGGGCGTAAGCGCATGGGCGCGATCTGGGATGCGCTGTATGAAGGGGATGTCGACGTGGTGATCGCTGGGCACGATCACATCTACGAGCGCTTCGCGCCCCAGACTCCCGACGGTGTCGCGGACTCCGCGCGTGGCATCCGCGAGTTCATCGTCGGCACCGGTGGGCGCGATCTCTATCCACTTGCCGAACAGCCGGCGCGGAACAGCGAGGTGCGGAGCAGCGAGACATTCGGCGTGCTCGCACTCACGCTGAACGCCGAGAGCTACGACTGGCGGTTCGTCCCGGTGCCGGGAGGACGTTTCTCCGACGAGGGCACCGGCGCGTGTCACTGACGGACGAGTTCCGTCAGTGACACGTTGGCTCAGCGAGACCCGGATGTGGCCGGCTCGCTCTCCATCGCAAGTCGACGGCCTCGTCAGACGTTGTTGGCGCCACGTGGCGGGGCTCACGTATCCGCCGGGCGGTCGTCGTGTTGCTGGCGTTGACCTGGCGGGAGGCCGCGGAGGCGGAGCGCGTCCCGATCTACGGCCTCCGCGCCCAACCCCGTGGGACTGGCAGGCTCGTCGCCGACCGTTGTCTCGTCGCGACCTGTCCTCTCAGCGCGACCATCCGCTGGCTGGTCGCCACGGCTGCTCCGCCCATCGTGGATGTCGATGGTCGGCTCGCCATCCTTGCCCGCGGTGAGTCCGCCGAGCAACTGACCGTCCCGATAGACGAGCTCGGAGCCGCCGGACTCGTTGTAGTCGCCGCCGCCCCACGATCCCGCCATGCGAACCTCGGCGTCCGGTGGGATGTCGGACACTCCGGGCGGGTACACTCCAGAGCCGCCCACCTCATCTCGGCGCCCCCTCCCGCCACCGGGCTCTCCACTCTCCTGTTCGTGTTCGGGCCTCTCTGTGCTCTGATCACTCGCAGCGCTATTCTCTGCAGGGCCTCTCCGGCTATTCCTGTCGTCGTTCATGGCTCGCTCCAGTGTGGGGGTTGCTCACGTCGATCGCGCCGTACCCTGTGGAGATCCACGGTATCACGTGGAGCTCGAATGGGCTCGGGCCGTCGTGCCAGAGAGCGAGGCCATCCTTGGTTCCGAGGCCATGGTGGCCCCGGAACCGCCCGAGTGGAACCTCGATGCACCGGGCCCGATGGAGAAATATGGGTTGGCGTCGCGTAGGACGCTGTAGGGGAAGTGCGAAGTACAGGTGGCCAGCACTGGCGCCTCCCTCGACCTAGTCGCACTATGCGGATGTCGCGGCATCCGTGATCGTGGAGCGCTGGTAGGAGTCGACGTGGACGCACTCTTCGAGTTCCTGTTCAAGTACCGGCCCGTCGTGTTCGAGCGGGGGAACGTCGTGTTCGGCACGACGTGGCTGGTGCGCGTGGCGGTTCTTCTGCTGGGCCTCGCTGCTGTCGCGGCTGCAGCCACCTATACGATGGTGCGCGTGCGAGGCACGGCGCGTGACCGACTGCTACTCGTTGGGATGCGCGCGCTGGTGGTCGCGATCCTGGTACTGGCACTGCTGCACCCCGCGCTGCTCGTCTCCACCGCTGTGCCGCAACGCAACGTCGTTGGCGTCGTGATCGACGATTCGCGCAGCATGCGCGTGGCTGACGTCGACGGCCGCTCCCGGGCGGACATCGTGCGCTCTCTGCTTGGCGGCGCGGACGGCCCCCTGTATCGCGCGCTAGCCGAGAAGTTCGTGGTGCGATTCTTCCGCGTGGGAGGAGACGGGAGCCATGTCGGTGGGGTGGCGGACCTGACCTTCGATGGAGCGCGCACTCGACTCGCGCCAGCGCTAGATGGAGTGCGACAGGAGCTGGCCGGGGTGCCGCTGGCCGGCCTGGTTCTCGTGAGCGATGGCGCCGACAATGCGCCCGGCACGCTGAGCGAGACGCTGCTCTCCCTCAGTACGCACAAGGTGCCGGTGTTCACCGTAGGGGTGGGCCGCGAGCGCTTCGCTCGGGACATCGAGATCAGTCGCGTGGAGGCGCCGCGCACAGTGCTCGAGGGCGCGTCTCTGGTGGTGAATGTCGAGATCAGCCAGCGAGGCTTCGGCGGTAGCACGGTGCAGCTGGTGGTGGAGGACAGCGGCCGAATCGTGAGCACCGAGAAGGTCGACTTTCCGCGCGGCGGCGAAGCGACGAACGTGCGCGTGCGCGTACCCACCACCGAGCCGGGGGCGCGCCTCTTCACCTTTCGCGTCGCGCCGCAACCCGGTGAGATGGTTGTGGAGAACAACGTACAGACGGCGCTGGTGGCGGTGCGGAATCGGAAGGAGAAGATCCTCTACATAGAAGGGGAGCCGCGCTTCGAGCTCAAATTCCTGCGCCGCGCGGTGGAGGCGGACGACAACCTGCAGCTGGTGACGCTGATGCGTACGGCGAAGGACAAGTTTCTCCGCCTCGGCGTGGACGACAGTCTCGAGCTGGTGGCCGGGTTCCCCCGCATGCGCGAGGAGTTGTTCCAGTACCGTGGGATCGTGCTGGGGAGCATCGAGGCGAGCTACTTCACGCTCGAACAGTTGCGCATCATCGCCGACTTCGTGAGTGAGCGCGGCGGCGGGCTCCTGATGCTCGGCGGGCGCGAGTCGTTCGCCGAGGGTGGATACGCGTTTACCCCGGTGGCCGACGTCCTGCCAGTGGAGTTGCCGGCCGGTCGGGAAGGGCAGCCGGCCTTCCACGAGGTGAAGGTGGAGCTCAGTCCGGCCGGCTCGATCCAGCCGGCCACGCAGATCGCGCCGAGCGAAGCAGAATCAGCTGCGCGCTGGAAGGTCATGCCGGTGGTGACGAGCGTGAACCGTGTAGTGCGTGCGAAACCCGGCGCTACCACGCTACTCACTGGGAGTGCGCCCGGCGGTGGCAACCGTACCATCGCCCTGGCGTCCCAGCGTTACGGCCGTGGTACCGCGATCGCGTTCCCTATCGAGGATTCCTGGCTCTGGCAGATGCACGCCGACGTCCCGGTGGGCGATATGACGTACACGTCGTTCTGGCGGCAGATGCTGCGCTGGCTGGTGAACGATGCTCCGGGGCGCGTCACTGTTGGGGTGGCGAGCGACCACGTGGGGGTCAATGAGCCGCTGCCTGTAGATGTCATGGTAACCGACAAGTCGTTCCTCGCGGTGAACAGCGCCGAGGTCATGGCCACTATACGTACGCCTTCGGGCTCGGTGAGCGAGGTGCCGCTGGAGTGGTCTGTCACGCGGGATGGCGAGTATCACATGACCTACACCCCCACGGAACGGGGGGTGCATCGCATCCAGGTCAGTGCCCGCTCCAGCGCTGACAGTGTCACCAGCGACCCGACTTTCGTGAACGTGGGTGACATCACGTCGGAGTACTTTGGAGCCGAGCTGCACGCGTCGCTGCTGCGGCGTGTAGCCGAGGAGACCGGCGGGCGCTACTACACGACAGGGAACGCGATGGGGCTGGCGAACGACCTGGTCTACTCTGAAGGCGGGAACACGGTGGTGGAGCGGCTGGATCTGTGGGACATGCCGATCGTGTTCGGGCTGCTCCTCGCCTTGCTGACGGGGGAGTGGTGGTATCGCCGCGCGCGGGGGCTGGCATGATCGTCGGATTCTGGTCGCTGGTAGCGAGTGCGCTCGTGGCGTGGCAGGCGCCCGACCCGCGGACCCACCTGCTCATAATCGCCGGCGTGGGTGGAGAGCCGCAGTACGTGCAGTCGTTCCATGAGAGTGGTTGCCGACTGGCCGATGCCGCGCGCACTAAATACGGGGTTCCGGACAGCGCGATAGTGCTTCTTGCGGAGAATCCGTCGAGTGATCCGCGCTGCATCCGGGCGCGGTCGGGCAAGGTGGAGGTGGAGCGAGCGTTCGCGCGGGTCGCCGCGACGGCGAAGGCGGGGGACCTCGTGATGGTGGTGCTGATTGGACACGGGAGCGCGCGTGATGGGCAGTCTCGGTTCAATCTGCCGGGCCCGGACATGACTGCCGCGGATTTCGCGAGGCTGCTGGCCCCGCTCTCGGCTCAGCGGGTGGCTCTGGTGAATGCGGCCAGCGCGAGCGGCGACTTCATCGCTGCCCTATCGGGCAGGAATCGCGTGATAGTCACGGCCACCAGGTCGGTGCGCGAGCGAAACCAGACAAGGTTCGCCACGCACTTCGTGGCGGCCTACTCTGGCGATTACGCTGACTCGGACAAGGATGGGCGTGTGTCTCTGCTGGAGGCGTTCCAGTACGCGCATCGTGAGGTGGCGCGGGAGTATGAGGCGGCCAATCAGCTACAGACCGAGCACGCCGTGCTGGACGACGATGGTGACGGGAAGGGCACCGAAGCGCCCGGTCCTCGGTCCTCGGACGGCGCCCTCGCGGCGCGGCTCTACCTCACTGGTGGTACCGAGGCGACGACAGTGGCCACCTCCAACGACCCTCGAGTTGATGGGCTGCTACATCACCGGGATTCGCTCGAGGCGAAGATCGACGCGCTGCGTCGCCGCAAGGCGACCATGGATTCCACCGCCTACGAACGCGAGCTGGAAACCCTGCTGGTCGATCTGGCGACCACCACTCAGGCCATCAAACGCTCGAGCGGCGGAGGCAATCCGTGATCCGGGCGGTGCTGTTGGCTCTCCTGGTCGTGGCGTGTGGCAACGACGGCGGGCGCGCGGGTCTCCGAGCGCAGGACGATTCGCTGCAACTCCGTCAGGCGCAGGCAGCCTACCGCGCAGGACGTTACGACGATGCGATCGCGGCCTTCACTGCGCTGTCTAACAGACCAGACGCCACGGTCGCCAGCCGTCGAGGGCTGCTCCGCTCTCTGATGGAGGTCGGGAAGCTCGAGGAGGCCGAGCGTGCGGGGCGTACCTTCGTCGCGGCTGCGGGTGGGGTGCAGTTCCAGACTGCGCTTGGCGAGATCCTCCTGGCGCGCGGTAGGCTGGGCGACGCAGAGCAGGCGTTTACCGTTGCCGTGCGTAGCGCCGCGAGCGACAGTCTCACGGCACGCGTGGAGATCGGTGTTGTCAGGTGGATGCGCGGTGAGCGCGACACGGCGCTTGCGGACTTCGACCACTTCATCGACGTCTACAATGAGCGACGCGATGTGCTCACCGCCCAGGAACTGACCGCGGTGGGGATCGCCTGCCGCTACCTGGGTGCGGAGAACCCGGAGCTTTTCAGGGATGCGCTGAAGGCATTCGACGCGGCCATAGCTAGCGACACGATGGAGCTGGAGCCGCGGGTGCAGGTGGCCGAATTGTTCCTGGCCAAGAATAATGATGCCGACGCACAGACGGCGATCGCCGAGGTACTGGAGCGCAACCCATCCCACCCGCGCGCGCTGCTCGCCTCGGCGCGACGCCAGTACAACGACGGCGAGCCCGGTACCATGGCCACGCTGAGCCGTGCGCTGGAGGCAAACCCCCATCTCGTGGGTGCCCGGGTCTTCCTCGCCCAGATGTTGCTCGACACGGAGGATTACGACGGGGCGATCGCGGCGGTCGGGCGGGCACTAGCGGTGGACTCGGCCGCCTCGGATGCACTCGCCATGCTGGCGGCAGCACACTGGCTGCGGGGCGATAGCGCCGGGTTCCAGGACGCCCGGCGGCGCGCACTTGCTCGGAACCCCCACGACGGCGAGTTCTACGCAACTCTTGGCGAGGTGACGGCGCGCAACCGATTGTATCGCCAGGCCGCGGAGTTCGCCCGGGAAGGAATCTCGCGCGATCCTGAGTCGTGGCGCGCATATGGCGTGCTCGGCCTCAACCTGCTGCGTACCGGGCATATCGCCGACGGGAAGAAGAACCTCGAGCGCGCCTTCGCTGGCGACCCCTACGATGTACGGATCAAGAACACCCTCGACCTGCTCGACACCTTCGCTGATTACACCGATGTGTCGACTCCTCGGTTCGTGCTCATGGTAGAGAAGAAAGATGCCGACGTCCTCGGTCTGTATCTCGGTGAGCTGGCGGAGGAGGCGTATGACTCGCTAGCCGCGCGCTACGGTTATCGCCCCGCCACGCCTGTGCGTGTGGAGCTCTATCGGAGTCACGCCGATTTCTCGGTGCGCACCATGGGGCTGGCTGGCATCGGCGCGCTGGGCGTGAGCTTCGGCAACGTGCTGGCGATGGATTCGCCGTTCGGTCGCCCCGTGGGGGAGTTCAACTGGGGCTCCACGCTCTGGCACGAGCTGGCGCACGCTTTCACTCTCGGCGCGAGCGATCATCGGGTGCCGCGCTGGTTCTCTGAAGGATTGTCTGTATACGAGGAGCGTCGGGCGCGACCCGGATGGGGTGCTGGCGTTACCCCCGACTTCCTGGCCGCGTACAAGGGAGGTGCGCTGGTGCCGGCAAGCCGGATGAACGATGGCTTCACGCGCCCGCGGTATCCGCAGCAGATCATGCACTCCTACTACGAAGCGTCGCTGGTGTGCGAGCTGATCGAACGGGACCATGGTCAGGCGGCGCTGGTGGCGATGCTCCGTGGCTACAGGGACGGCCTGACAACGCCGCAGGTACTGGAGCGTGTGCTCGGCACGACACCTGACGCGTTCGATGAGTCGTTCGACGCGTTCCTGCGGGAGCGGTTCGGCGCACGACTCAGGGCGGTGGAGCCAATGCGCATCCGTGGCGATTCGACAGATGTGATCGCCGCCGCGCACGCCGGCGCCGGGGCGTTCGCGAACGCCATGCGACGGGCGGTAGCCGCCACGGAAGAGGGGGACGACGACGTGGCGATCAAGTTACTTCGCGAGGCCAAGGCGATCTTCCCCGAGTATACGCAGGGTAAGAGCGCGTACTGGTACCTGAGCCGGCTCTACGAGAAACGCGGCGATACCGCGGCCGCGATCGCGGAGCTCAGAACGATCGTGAGCTCGAGCGAGACGCAGTACGAGGCGCACCTGGAGCTGGCGACGCTTCTGGAGCGGACGGGCGATCTGGCCGGCGCCGCGCAGGTGCTGGAGCGTGCCATGTACATCTCGCCACTCACGGCGCCGAATCACGAGCGGCTCGCCTCGCTATACAGCCGGATCGGCAACCGGCGTAAGGCGGTGCGAGAACGGCGCGCCGTGGTCGCGCTGGCGCCCGTGGATCGCGCCGAGGCGCTCTATCAGCTGGCTCTGGCGCTGCGTGACGCTGGCGATCGGGTGGGCGCCAGGCGAGAGGTGCTGCGGGCGCTGGAGGAAGCGCCCAACTTCGAGCGCGCTCAGGAACTACTCCTCACCCTGCGGAGCGCCGGGCGCTCCCCGGCCGGGAGGTCCCCGTGAGGGCGCGGCGGCGCTACTACCTGCTAGCGGCGCTCGCCGCGACCACTGTGGCGGCGGCCGCGCAGGGCTATCGCGTGCGGGGAGATGAAGGAGTGGAGTCGAACCCATCGTACGACGGGCGTTACGCGTTTGTGAGGCTGAGTTACGGCGGGGAGGGATTCGGGTGCTGGAGC
>DATCXG010000407.1:0-8095 GCA_036565945.1 Gemmatimonadaceae bacterium | reverse complement strand
CCGGCGGCGCTCACCAGGCGCGCGCCGGTGGCGCCGGTGATCACGGTGGGGACGCCCTTGAGGAGCACCGCGGCGCTGGCCGTGCGCGCCAGCTCGGCACCGATGTCGAAGCGGCGCAGTAGTACTTCCTGTGCGTTTGCTCCGAAGAGTCTGGAGAACTCCATCACATGAGGAGTGAGCAACGCGGGACGGCCGCTGAGGAGCGCGCCGAGCGCCGCGGCCTCGCCCTTGAAGACGTTGAGCGCATCCGCGTCCACCACCACCGGTCCACGCCACGCGTGCAGAACTCGTTCGGCGAGGGCGCGCGACTGGGGCGAGTCGCCCAACCCGGGTCCGATGAGCACCACGTCGGCCCAGCTCCCGATCGACTGCTCGAGCTCGTCCGCGCGGTCGCCGGGCCATGGGTGCGCCAGCGCGTGCGGCTCACTCGCCTGGACGACGGGCACATTCTCGCGCGCCACCACCAACCGGACCATCCCGATGCCGCTGCGCATCGCGGCGCGGGCGGCCAGCACCGGGGCTCCCGCCATCCCCACCTGCCCTCCCACGATGACGAGCTTCTTGCGCGTGCCCTTGTGCGCATCGACAGTGATCGGCGGCGTGACAGCGCGTACCCACGACCCGGTCACGAGAGCGATCGAGCTGGCAGGGTCGGGTCGCTGCGCGCCCGGGAGGCCGATGTCGAGCAGTATGATTCGTCCCGCCGCTCCGCGAGCGCTCAACAGGCCACGCTTGATCGTGCCGAAGGTGAGAGTGAGGTGGGCGTGCACTGCGAGCGCGGCCTCGCCGGTGTCGGCATCCACGCCACTGGGTATGTCGAGTGAGACTATCGTCGCGCCACGCTCGCGCGCGCGCAGGATCTGGCCGATCGCAGCGGCGATCGTTCCGCGTGGAGCGCCATTGGCGCCGGTGCCGAGGAGTGCGTCCACCACCAGGTCGCTCGCGCCGGCTTCGGGGGCCGCGGCACCATCGTCGACCGTGAGCACGCGGACGAGCGGCTCCGCCACGGCCAGGGCGCGCTCCGCACGGGCATCTTCGCTGTGCGCCTCGCCCACCGGCACTACGTGAACGGCAACACCCGCTGCGGCAAGAGCGCGCGCCACCACCCAGCCGTCGCCCCCGTTGTTGCCCGATCCGGCGTATATGAGCACGGCACGGCTCAGCAGGTGCCCATAGCTTGACGCTATCTCTCCGGCCGCTGCCGCGCCGGCGCGCTGCATGAGAGCGCGTGAAGGGATACCCGCCGCGATCGCGCGCGCATCCAGCGCGGCTGATTCACGCGCGGAGGTGAGAAGCGTCGCCTGATGTGGGGCAACTTCGGGTGCGGCTACGGCGTGACCCGCCGCGTCAGCCGCCGAATCCCGCCCCGGCGACGAGCCGGGGTGTGGAATCGGGGCGAGGCGTGGTGGAGCGGCTGGCGAGCGAACTGGGCGCGAGCGGCGTGACATGTTGTGGACCCCTCAGCAAAACGAACGGCGGCCATCCGAGCCGCCGTAACCGCCCGCGTACGGGCGACGAATCATTTGTGCGACTGACTGAGCGCCCGTCCGAAGCTGATCTCGCCGTTGTCTATGCGAATGTTGAAACCACAATCGGGGTTGTTGCAGACCCACGCCTTGTAAGTGATGGGCGCTCCCTCGCGTCCGTAATCACTCAGCGGCAGCATGTTGCCATTACCGCATTTGCGGCATGCCGGCAGCTCCTGCACGTCCATCGGTCCTCACCTCCTCCCGGTCTCCTCCCCACTAGCGGGCACGATTCGTACCCGGGGTGTTCAACCGATCTCCACCACGCTCCAGGGATACTCCAGCTCGAATGCCTGGTCAAAGTGGAATACGTCGGTGAACTCATCGCGCGTATCGGTGGGCTGGCTGATCAGAAGCCCCAGTTCCACCAGGGTGAAGACGATGTCGCCAATATCAGCGGTGGAGCGTACTCCCCAGTGCTCGAGTACCAATCGCGCCATCACGCCAAAGCGCTCCAACGCCAGGTCGCGACACGCCTCGGCGAGCTCCCGTCCCGCTATGTGACGGCGCTCCGGAAGACTCGCCTGACAATATTCCAGCGCGGCGAGCACAAACAGGTACGCGCCCTCCTGGAAGCGCGGATCATGGGCCCGGATGCGATCCATGATTCCGTCTCGAAAACACAACTGCGGCAACGTTCCATCCCTGATACAGAGCCACGAAGGACTGGCGGCTGAGACCACCAGCTAACCTGGGGCAAAGATGAATCGCGGGACGAGAATTCACAACCGGGCGGCAGCCTCGTCGGACGCGAAATAGAGCGGGAATCCGGCGGTGAGTCGGCGCACATCGCAGTTCACATCGCGGATATTTGCCTCGTCGTCCGGCCTGCTGAGGACACGGTCTATAAGAGCGCCGATCCTCCGCATCTCGTCTTCCTTCATACCGCGTGTGGTGACCGCGGAGGATCCGATTCGTATCCCGCTCGTGACGAACGGCGACTGGGTTTCACCGGGTACGGTATTCTTGTTCACCGTGATCTGCGCCGCCCCGAGCGCTGCCTCGGCGGCCTTGCCGGTGAGTCCGCGATTCCGCAGGTCCACGAGCATCAGATGGCTATCGGTGCCGCCCGATACGATCGAGAAGCCACGCTCCGTGAGCTCGCCCGCGAGCGCGCGAGCGTTGGCGATCACCTGCCGCGCGTACGCCGCGAATTCCGGCTCCGCGGCCTCCTTCAGCGCCACCGCCTTGGCGGCGATCACGTGCATGAGTGGCCCGCCCTGCATACCTGGGAACACCTGCTTGTTGATCAGCGCCGCGTGCTCTTTCTTGCAGAGAATCAAGCCGCCGCGCGGCCCGCGAAGGGTCTTGTGCGTGGTGGTCGTGACGGCGTCAGCGTGTGGCACCGGAGATGGATACAGCCCCGCGGCCACCAGGCCGGCTACGTGAGCCATGTCGACCATCAAGCGGGCATCCACCTCGCGGGCTATCTCGGCGAACGCCGCGAAGTCGAGGGCACGCGAGTACGCGCTGAATCCCGCCACGATCATCTTCGGGCGGTGCTGGAGCGCGAGGTCGCGCACCTGGTCCATGTCTATGAGACCGGTATCCTCGCGCACTCCGTAAGCCACTGGCCTGTACAGGATGCCCGAGAAGTTCACCGGAGATCCGTGCGTCAGGTGGCCGCCATGCGACAGGTTCATCCCGAGAACAGTGTCGCCCGGCTTCATGAACGCGAAGTACACGGCCATGTTCGCCTGAGCGCCGGAGTGCGGCTGCACGTTCGCGTGCTCCGCGCCGAAGAGAAGCTTTGCGCGATCGATCGCGAGCTGCTCGACGACGTCCACGAACTCGCAGCCACCGTAGTAGCGCTTGCCCGGATACCCTTCGGCGTACTTGTTGGTGAGCGGCGAGCCCATAGCCTCCATGACGGCCGGCGAGACAAAATTCTCACTCGCTATGAGCTCCAGCCCCTCCTCCTGCCTCCTGGATTCGTCCTCGATGGCCCGCGCGACATCGGGGTCGGCCTCCCGAAGCGCCGCACCCGGCGGACGGCAGTCCCATTCGCTCCAGCGCATGCGAATCTCCTGTTTATTTAGCTTTTGGGGGAACTGCTTATTTGTTGGGGAACTGCGGCCAGGTGGTCACCAGCGATGCAACCGCCTTGAGGCGCCGTTCGGCCAGGCGGTCCGCAGCCTCGTAGGTGGGGATTCCCTCGGTGCGCGATATCTCGAAGACACCAAGTGTGGTGGAGTAGATATCGTCGGCCTTGCGAAGCGCACGCTCCGCATCCCAGCCCGCCAGCTCGCTGTAGACGTTTATCACTCCGCCAGCGTTGGCCACGTAGTCGGGCGCGTACAGGATGCCGCGCTCGTCGAGTGCATCGCCGTGACGCTCATCGAGAAGCTGGTTGTTGGCCGATCCCGCGACGATCTCCACCTGGAGCTGTGGAAGCGTCTCGTCGTTGATCACACCACCCATGGCGCAGGGAGCGAAGATATCGGCCTTCACACCGTAGATCTCTTCGCTGCTCACGGCGCGCGCACCAAGCTCCTTCACCACGCGCTTCACGCGTTCGGCATCGATGTCGGTGACCACGAGCTTGGCGCCGGCGCCGTGCAGCAGCGCCGCCAGACTGTAGCCCACGTGGCCGCAGCCCTGAATCGCCACCGTCTTCCCGGCCAGATCATCGGATCCCCAGTGGAACTTGGCCGACGCCTGGACCGCGCGGAACACACCCTGCGCCGTCACCGGCGACGGATCGCCCGACTTCCCGGCAAGGCCGGTCACATAGTCGGTGTCCATGTGCACGAACTCCATGTCGCTCGTGCTGGTGCCCACATCCTCGGCGGTGATGTAGCGCCCCCCCAGGCTCTCCACGAACCGTCCGTGGGCGCGGAAGATCATCTCCCGGTTCTGCGTGCGGTTGTCGCCGATGATGACCGACTTTCCCCCACCCAGGTTGAGGCCGGCCACGGCGTTCTTGTAGGTCATGCCGCGCGCCAGGCGCAGGGCATCGACGATAGCCTCCTCGTCCGACGCGTAGTTCCAGAAGCGTGTACCGCCCAGCGCGGGTCCCAGCGTGGTGCTGTGCACGGCGATGATGCCGCGGTACCCGGCCGAAGGGTCACTGCACAGCACCAGCTGCTCATGCCCCATCTCGGCGATGCGATCGAAGATGCCCTGTTGGGCGGACGGCTTAGCTATCTCGGTTATGGTCATAGTCTCGTGATGGACTGGAATGGACTGGGTCGGTGATCGCGGCTGCTCGTGAGAGCAGCGCCGCTAGTTTGCGTACAACTCCCGCGCGATCACGATGCGCTGAATCTCTGATGTGCCCTCGTAGAGCTCCGTGGCTTTGGCATCCCGGAAGTAACGCTCCACCGGATAGTCCTTCACGTAGCCATAACCGCCGAAGATCTGGATGGCGTTGGTGGTCACCCACATCGCCGTCTCGCTCGCGAAGAGCTTGCTCATGCTGCTGAACTGCGTGATGGGCTCACCCCGATCCTTTGCCGCGGCCGAGGAATGGAGCAGCACGCGCGACGCCGTGATCCTGGTGGCCATGTCGGCCAGCTTGAACTGTATCGCCTCGAACTCCCTGAGAGGCTTTCCGAACTGCCGGCGCTCGTCAGCGTAGGCCACCGATTTCTCCAGCGCGGCGCGCGCGATGCCAACCGCCTGTGCGGCGATGCCGAGGCGTCCGTTATCGAGCGACTGCATGGCATACACGAAGCCCGATCCCTCCTCACCCAGGAGATTGGCCGCCGGTACTCGGAGTCCATCGAAGGTGAGTCGTACCGTGGGCGAGGCGCGGAGCCCCATCTTGTCTTCCTTCTTCCCCACGTGGAAACCTGGCATGTCGGGCGTCACGATGAAGGCGCTGATGCCACGCGCACCGCGCCGGTCGTCGGGGCTATCCGTACGAGCCATGACGATGATGACGCCGGCTTCGCTCCCGCTGGTCACCCAAGCCTTCGAGCCGTTGAGCACCCAGCAATCGCCATCGCGTACAGCCTGAGTGGCGAGCGAGGATGCGTCGGAGCCCGCGTCCGGCTCACTGAGAGCGAATGCGCCCAGCAACGATCCCTGCGCCATGGGCCGCAGATAGCGCTCCTTCTGCTCTTCGGTGCCCCAGTGGAGGAGCATCTGCGTGGGGAGCGAGTTGTGCACGCTCATGGCAACGGCAATCGACGCGTCGGCGGCCGCGATCTCCTCCAGCGCTACCAGGTAGGTGCGCGTGTCGAGCTCGAGGCCGCCGTATCTCTCGGGGATGAGCATCCCGAGGAAGCCGAGTTGACCGAGCCGCTCGAAGATGGCGGGCTCGCAGTGCGCGTCGCGGTCCCACTCCCTGGAGTGCGGCGCGATCTCCTCAGCCGCGAATTCCCGCGCTACGCGCTGGATCTCGCTCTGTTCCTCCGTGAGTGGTATCAGGGACCAGGACATGACTACGGGTTTCAGGGTTCAGGGTTCAGGATTCAGGAGAACTACAGAGGGATCAGGAAGCAGGGACCTTAACTGCGAGGGATAAGGAAGCAGGGATCAGGGATCAGAAAGGACTCGTGGTGTCGAGCTCTGTACCGCGAGGCAATTCCTGAACCCCGCCCCCTGAACCCTGAACCCCGTAGTCAATATTCATAAAATCCCTTGCCCGTTTTCCGACCCAGCCAGCCAGCTGCAACGTACTTCTTGAGCAGGGGGCAGGGGCGGTATTTGGGATCGCCGAGTCCCGCGTGCAGAACGTTGAGAATCGATACGCAGGTGTCGAGGCCTATGAGGTCGGCGAGCGCGAGCGGGCCCATGGGGTGGTTCATCCCGAGCTTCATCACCGTATCGATCGCCTCGGCGCTGCCCACACCCTCCATGAGACAGTAGACGGCCTCGTTGATCATGGGCATCAGCACGCGGTTCGACACGAAGCCGGGGTAGTCGTTCACCTCCACCGGGGTCTTCCCCACCAGGCGAGCGAGATCCACCACACGTCGCGTGGATTGGTCGGAGGTGGCCAGGCCGCGGATCACCTCCACCAGCTGCATCATCGGCACCGGGTTCATGAAGTGCATTCCGATCACCTGCTCGGGGCGCGTGGTACGCGCGGCGATCTCGGTGATCGAGATGGAGCTCGTGTTGGAGGCGAGGATCGCGTCGGGCGGCGCCATGCGGTCGAGATCGGCGAAGATACCGAACTTGAGATTACGACTCTCCGTGGCCGCCTCGATCACCACATCGGCATCGCCAACCAGGTCGAGGGCCCCGGATGTCGTGATCCGTTCGAGGGCCGCATCGCGCATCGCCGCATCCAGCGTTCCCTTCTGAACCTGGCGCTTCATGTTCTTCTCGATCGAAGCACGGCCCCTTGCCAGAGAATCAGCCGAGACATCGATCATGGTCACGGTAAAGCCAGACGTCGCGAAAACGTGCGCGATGCCGCTTCCCATCTGCCCAGCGCCAACTACGGCTATGCGTTCTTCCGCCATATCTCCGATTGTCCAGAGTCATCTGCCAACGTCGCCTCGCGCCGCCGCCGCCACGAGACGAGCATCCACATCCCCAGCATCATACCGAGTGCCGCACCCACGCCGCCCTCCGGGCCCCACACGCCTCCGGTTGCCCAGTCGGGGCCGCTGTCCACCACGCTGTAGCCCGGCGCCGCGGCCGGAAGACCGCTAACCGACGTGTGTAGCAGCGCGGCCATCGACCAGTTCCAGGCGAAGTGCGCCATCCAGGCCGCGTAGAGACTATCGGTCGCCAGGAGGACTCCACCCAGAAACACACCTGCCAGAATCACCAGAACCACCGAGCGAGTGTTCGCACCCGGGTTGGCCATGTGCATGAGGCCGAACAGCACGCTAGTCAGCACCAGCGCCCAACGCCAACCCATCGCTTCGCGCGCCGTGGCGAAAAGGTAGCCGCGCGACATCATCTCCTCTCCCAGCGATTGCGGCAGGAAGAAGAGAATCATCACGACCGCGTACGACCACCACGAATCGCCTCCCGGCACGCCAGTCGCGCCGCCACCGCTCCCTGCCGCCGGCAGCGCGCTGAGCCAGCTCGTGAGCAGCAGTACGCCCGATGGGAGAAGGATTGCCAGGGCGCCAATCAGAAGCCCCACTCCCAATTGCCACGGGCGCGCCTGCGACCACCCGAGTCCCACGAACGACCAGGGCCGGTGATCGACCCAGCGCAACATCACCTGATGCGCGAACCACGCCGCCACCAGCAACGACCAGAAGCCCGCCACCTGCTGCTGCCAGGAAGTGGCGAGCGGCCCGACCACCATCCCCACTACCAGAAGCACCACCAGCATCGTCGCCACGAGCACGGCGACGAAGCCTATCCACTGCCAGGGCGCCCGAAGCCGGCCGCCAGACCCGTAAAAAAAAGCGCGCGCCGTCAAGCGCGCGCGCTGTCCCTTCGACCGCGCGAGAGGACCCCGGCGAGGATCGATTTCACGAAATCCATACCTATGAACGGAAGCGACCCAAGAAGTACCGCCATTCCGACGCTGCCGGTGAGCACACTGAGTTGCGCTATGCCCCCCAGATGCATCACCGCCATCCCGACGGCTGCTGCGGCCACACGACCACCCAGGCTCGGATGGCGGAGCGCCAACGCGCCGGCTGCGAATG
>DATCXG010000405.1:0-5860 GCA_036565945.1 Gemmatimonadaceae bacterium | reverse complement strand
CCCGAGCCCTGCGCCGAGGTGGCGCGAACATGGTTACGGGCACCAGTGACGCTTCGCGTGGAATGGAGCGAGAGCTGCCGGGCCGCGGCCACCCAGCCGGTACAGGCGATGGCCCGAGGCGTTCGCTGCGCTTGCCGCGCTCGGTGGTGATTCCGCTGACGTGCGAGCCGCCGCGCTCCGTACCACCGCCGCCGGCCAAGCAGCATTCCGGCAGCGCGCTGAATGTCGGCATGGTGCTGGGCGAGGCGTGAGAGACCTGAGAGGCCCTGGAGGCATGAGAGGCCCCTCGGAAGGCTGAGAGACCTCGGAAGCCTGAGAGGCTGCCAGATGGGTGTCACCCAGCCAGCAGCCTCCCGTCTCCCATCAACTCGCTACCCGGGTCGTGTGGCCCGGTTACCGCAGCGCTCGGGTGGCATCCTCGATGGCCCTGGTGGCCGCCTGGAATCGCGAGGCAAGATCGGCCAGCTCGCGCTCTGACAGCGCGCGGTCGCCGGAGCGGATGGCCTCGTTCACCGAGGGGAAAACCATGTTCGCGTAGCCGTTGTTCTCATCGGCCGCGTAGATCAGGTTGCGGAACCACGGGCGCGTGCGTAGCCCCTCGGGGCGCGTGAGTGCACGCTCCACGCGGAGCAGCGAAGTGTTTGTGCTCGCGCGCACCCCCTTGGGCAACACGCCGCGGGAGAGCAGCGAATCGCGCGTGGCGGAGAACGCGGAAGCCGCGCTCTCCATGCTCTCGATCGCGCTGGCCAACGGCGCCACGCTCATATCCCACCCCTTCTCCTCGATCGCCTTGCTGACCCTGGGTAGGTAGCTGCGCATGGTGCGCGCGTACTCCACGTAGTCGTACGGCAGGATGTCGGCGTTCGCCAGGCGCAGCACCATGGCCGCGCCGATCTTCGCCGAGGTCGCATGGTAGGCGAAAGTCGAGTCGCCGAACTTCGACATCCAGTGGAACGAGTCATAGAACGAGTGATAGACGCCGCCGGACCCGCCGAAGCCCCACTCGGCGATCGGTAGCCCCAAGTGATTGTAGAAGCCCGCGAAATCACTGCCGCCACCGGGATCACCCATGCGCGGCTCGGCGCTATCGGGCACCGCCGAGCGCTCACGCCAGACATCGTACACCGAGCCCTTCCCGCTCGGGTCGCGAACATCTCTCGCTATGTCGCGCAACGTGGAGCGGAGAGAAGGCGAGCCGCCACCCCCGAAGGCAACGCCCTGCGCGGCAACATCCTGATTGAGGTACGCCACGCCGCCTCGCTGGAGTCGCAGAGAGTCGTCCTCCACGTACTCGGTCGAGCCCAGCAACCCCCACTCCTCGGCGTCCCACGTGGCGAAGATGATCGTACGCTTGGGACGGTGACCAGCCTTCACTGCGTCGGCCACGGCGTGGGCCGCCTCGAGCACGCTCACTGTACCGCTGACATTATCGGCCGCACCCGGGCCCCAGGCGTCACGGTGCCCGCCGATCATCACTATCTGATCGGGGAACTCGCTGCCACGGACGATCCCGAAGGTGTCCCAGATGCGCTTGATCGCAGCGGTGGCGGTGTCGGAGCGCACGATCAGGTGCGCCTCTACCGGGCCGGGGCCCGCGTGGTAATGAAAGGGGAGACCGCCCTGCCATTCGCGCGGCACATCCGAGCCACGCAGGCCGCGTAGCAACTCGGCCGCGTTACCGTACGACATCGGAACAGATGGAATGCGCGAGACGTCCAGCTCGGACACCGGTAGTCGTTTGACACCGGGACGGCTCGGATAGCCCGGCGTGCTCGGGTCACCATTGGGGTTCAGGATGCTCCCGCGCTGCACCCCTTGCGAGGCGCGCATCGGTCCCTCGGGATACACGTCGCCGCGGACGAAGCCGTCGTCCGCCGGGTCGCTGTAGATGATGAGCCCGACCGCGCCACGCTTCTCCGCCTCACGCGCCTTGATGCCGCGATACGAGCGACCGTAGCGAGCTACGGCGATCTTTCCCTTCACACTCACGCCCATCGAATCGAGCTGGGCGTAGTCCTCTATGAGCCCGTAGTTCACGTAGACTACCGGGGCTGTGACATCGCCCGTGCCGCTGTAGCCGTTCGCGATCACCGCCTCCTGCGCGGTCCACGAGGTAGTGTCTTCGGGCACCGACCCTTCAGCGAGATGGAGAGCCAGGGTATCGGGGACCACGCGCCACGCCTGGATGAGCGTGGTGTGCGGCATCCAGACATCGTAGGAGCGAACCTCCGTCTCGAGGCCCCATCTCTTCATGGCGGCGATCACGTAATCGCGCGTGCGCGCCTGCGCCGGGGTACCGGCTATGTGCACCTCGCTCGAGAGGTCGCGCGAGTAGGTGCGGGCGCTGTCGGCGTCGGGGCGCGCGATCACCCTCGTCTCCACCGCGCGCTGCTCGCGCGCGGCATCGCGTGAGTAGCCCGGGAGCGACTCCGGACGCTGCGCGGCCAGGGTTAACGGGACGCACAGCGCGCAGCCGAGGAGCGCCACAGAAAGAGCTCGAGGATGAATCATGGAATCGTGGAGAGATGGGGAAGGGGAGGCGGGTGCTACAGAGAGGGGAGTACAACCTCAGATACGTGCAGCACCGCGCACACGTTGGCGGGACGCTCAGATGGTACTCGAACAGTACCGCACAGCTACGTCACACTGCTCATCGCGTCGCGCACGCCGGTGATCACGAACTGCACAGCCACGGCCGCCAGGAGAAGTCCCATGATACGCGTCATCACGCGGATTCCCGTCTGGCCGAGCGTGGTGAGCAAGCGCTCCGCCACGCGGAGCGAGATCCAGGAGATGAACATCGTGAGGACGACGGCAGCGTACACCACCACATGTTCCGACACCGCTCCGGCCTGCCCTCCGAGCACCATGACAGTGGAGATCGCGCCCGGCCCCGCCAGCATCGGCATGGCGAGCGGCGTGAGCGCCACGTCTTCCTTCTCGCGCCCTTCCTTGATCTCGGGCGTGCTCTCCTGCGTCCTGCGCACACCACGGAGCATGTCCATGGCGACCAGCCAGAGAATGAGCCCACCCGCGATGCGGAAGGCAGGGAGCGTGATGCCGAAGAGGCGAAAGATGAGACGCCCAGCGAGGCCGAAGACCACCAGCAGCAGCGCGGCGGCGATGCAGGCGCGCGCGGCCGTGCGCCTGCGCTGCGCCGGAGTCTCCTCCTGCGTGATGACCAGGTAAGTGGGTATCACCGCCACCGGGTCGACGATGAACAGTATCGAGGTGAAGGTGATGAGCGCGAACTGGAGAAAGCTGCTCACCGCTCGTCATACTCCGCGAGTAGTGCCGCAAGCACCGAGCGTAGGCGCGCCTCCCGGTCGGCACCATCGGGCAGTGCGGCGACGGCATGCGAGAGTTGCGCCAGCATCTCCGCGCGCAGGAAGGGCCTGGGCTCCTGAACTCCCAGCTCCTCGAGCGCGTGCAGTGACACCTCTCTGAGGAGCGCGCGAGTTTCCTCGGACAGGCCCGCGAGCGAGCGCGGATCGGCCGGCCTCGGGAGCTCGGGATCGCGCCTCCGTCTCGGTGCGTCGCGCAGTGCGGATAGCGGCGCCAGCTTCACCACGAAGGAGCCGGGGGTGTGCTCCGCCACTTCCGCCACCACGCCGCGCCGCCGCAGGAGAGAGAGCAGATGCATCACCCCCTCGCGCACTACCGAGACCCCTCCCTCGCTCTGGTTCCCGCGCCCGGTGATGACCAGCACCTCGCCAGCACGCCCCGCCTGCTTCTCACGCAACCACGACTCAGTGCGCGCCACCGCCTGGGCTCGCGTGGGCTGCTCCGAGCGCAGGTTGAGAGTTCGCTGCGCCCCGAACCGAAGCTCGTCGAACGCGCGTCCCAGGCCGGGCGGTAGTTGGGGTGAGATTGACACAGGGTTCAGGGGGCAGGGTTCAGGGTTCAGTAACTACAACTGATAGGGACCAGGAAGCAGGGATCAGGGATCAGGAACTGCTCGTGGAACCGCAGTCATCCCCGCGCAAGCGGGGATGACTGCACCCATCTACGCCGAGGCAGTTCCTGCACCCTGAACCCTGAACCCTGAACCCCGTAGTCACTTCAAGGCATCCCATAGCACCTCTCCATCCAACTCCTCCGTGGGCTTGGTGGCGGTGATCCAGGCGAGGGTGGGGGCGAGATCGGCAACGCGGGCGAAACGATCGTAGCGGCCGGGCTTGAAGGGCGGGCCGTAGAACAGCACCGGAACGTTCGCGTCGTAGTCGTGCGGCCCGCCATGGATGCCCGTGGCCTTGCCGCTTCCCACGCTGTATGGCTTCAGGGTCACCACCAGTTCCACGGGGATGTCCGGGGGAATCTGGTGGTACCAGCGGCGCGCGATCGGGTCGCTCAGTGTGTCGTGCACGAGAGCGGCGAAGCGATCCGCTCGCAGCACGCCTGGCACCTTCCGGACCTCGATGGCAAAAGCATCGACCAGAGAATCAGCGCTCACTCCGGCGCGGTCGAGGGCCGGACGGTCGAGGAGCAGCATTCCGGACTCGTACCGGAGCGCCGACCCGTCCACTCCCAAGCCCGAGAGCGACTCGGTGAAGCGCGCGGCAACGTCCGAGGTACGCACACGGAGTGCGGTAGTCCCGGTGCGAGCTGCGTAGACCTCTGGAGTGGGCGCGACACCGTGATCGCCGGTGAGCGCGATCACTATACGCGTGGAGTCGCGCAGCGCGAAGAGCGTATCGAGGAACGCACCGAGAGAGCGATCGAGACGCAGGATCTGGTCGTGCAGCTCGCGCGAGTCGGTTCCATAGCGGTGCCCCACGGCATCGGTGCTCGAGAGCGAGATCGCGAGCAGGTCGGTCTGGGGACCACGACCCAGGTCGAGCTCCCGCAGGCCGGTGAGCGCCAACTCGAGCGTGACCTCGTCCATCCACGGATATTCGGCGAGCGACTTCACCGCCGCTGCTGTGTCGGCGGATATGGCGTGAGGGAAGGTGAAGTCCTTCCCGTCGTTCTCCACCGACTGACTATCGGGCTCGGGATACCCCGAGGCGAGCAGCGTCGTCCACTCCTGCCCCGCATAGCTCTGCGGGAGGCGCAGTGCGTTGAAGTCTTGCAGCCAGGAGGGGAGTGTGTCGGCGTAGTAGGTACTGGTGGAGAAGCGGCCGCTCGAGGGATCGTACCAGTACACGTCCTGTTGCGCTCGTCCCAGCGGCAGGATCGCGCCGCGGTCCTTGCGCGAGACGGAGAGCGCGCGGCTACGTGCGTCCTTGGAGCGGATCCAGTCGATCAACGTACCGCCGCGGAATCGGAACGGGGATGCGTTGGCGCTCGGCGCGCCGATCACGGGCGACTGCGGATCCTGCACGCCCGCGCTGTTGAGCACGATCCCCGTGTGCCTCGGGAAACGCCCCGAGAGCGTGGTGGCGTGTCCAGGAGCTGTCTCGGTTATCGCGTGGTCCTGAAATGCGTTGGTGAACAGCGCGCCTCCGCGCTCCAGACGCCCGAGTCCACCCGTGAGCTGGCCCTTGAAGCGGTCGAAGTAGCTTTCGCTCATCTGGTCGACCGTGATGAATACCACGAGCGTGGGTACGCTGTCGGGCGCGGGCATGGCGCGCTCAGCGACCGAGCTACTGGGTGCACCACTGGTAGCGGCCGCGCACCCGGCGAGGAGAGGGAGGGCAACGCAACACAGGACGGCAGCTAACGAAAATCGGCGCATTCTGACCAGAATAGAGTCGTGGTGGGTGATACGACAATATGAGCCGCTAGTGCAACGATGCGTAAGAAGCCGCAGCGCATGACAAGGCGAACTCCGCCAAGCTCTCCGTAAAGATCAAACAGTGCAACGATGCGTGAGAAGCCGCAGCGCAATGACCCCGACGGGAGGCTCCCGTCGGGGTCA
>DATCXG010000402.1:0-4636 GCA_036565945.1 Gemmatimonadaceae bacterium | reverse complement strand
ACTCCAGCCACTGCCGCCGCGACGAGGAGTGACAAGCGAGCCCGATGGGTCGTGGTTGTCGCAGGCATGATGTTGGGCATGGCGCTATTGGTGTGGGGCATTGTTGTCCTGGCGAGAGGGCGGCGCAGCATCGCTGCCGGTGGGGCTCGGGGACGGTTCGTCGAGCGCGACCAGTGTCGCCGGGTCGATGCCGAGCGCCTGCCGCCGCGCGGCGCCGGCGACGATGGCTGCGTAGCGCGCCTGCGATAGTCCGAGCGCGCTCCTGATATCGGCTGCCTGCGCATCGAGCAGCTCGGCGACGGTCGCGAGGCCGCCGTCGTACTTCCTGCCCACAATGCGGTGGGCCTCCGCGCTCTGCGCAACCGAACGCTCGGCGATGTCAAGGCGAGTGAGCGCGACCTGGAGCTTGGTCTTGCTCTGCTCGGCCTCGAGGAGCGCGTGCGCGGCCGCGGCGTCGGCCTGGGCTCGGGCGCCCGACTCGCGGCCCGCTGTGGTCTGGATGTCCGCCCAGCTGCTACCGCCCGTGAAGAGGCTCCAGGATGCCACCACGCCAACGGTCCAGTTCTTGTCTCCGGAGTAGAGGCGTACGGCCGAGTTCCATCCGTAGCGTGCGAAGCCATTGATGCGCGGCAGGTAGGTGGAGCGTGCGCGTAGCGCGTCGGCGCGTGCGGCGTCGAGTCCCATGCGCGCCGCGGCCACATCCGCGCGGTCAGCGGGCGGCGTGGAGGCCGTGTCTTCGGTGACCACCTGCCTGATACTGGCGCTGGTGGGGAGCGCTTGCGGCAGCATCACGGCGCCATCGGGGTTCTGGCCCAGAGAGACCTCCAACTGGCGTCGCGCCGACTCGGCGTCGCCGCGCGCTTCGGCGAGCTGCGCGTCGACATCGCCCGCGCTGACTTCGGCGAGTAGGGCGTCCGATCTCGTAGCGAGACCGTTCCTCACCATCGACTGCGCCTGCGCGACGTGGGCGTGCGCGGCGCGGGCGGCTGCTTCGAGCGTGGTCGCGCGCTCCGCGGCGAGTACCGCGCCGTAGTAGGCGCGGATCACTTCGGTATGCGTGGACAGTCGCGTCCAGTTCTGTTGCGCGGTGCTAGCGTCAGTAGCCACGCGCGCAGCCCGGCGCCCGGCCCAGGCGTCGGCATTGAAGAGCGGCTGCTCGACCACGATGCTGGCGCTGTAGTTCCCGACGGCGTCCGGAAAGTTGAGCCGCTGCGGATCGAAATCGGCGGTGGTGATGCTGCGTTGCTGCAGCGTCATCCCGAAGGTGCTGATCGGGTCGGTGGTTCGCGTGTAGCCCGCGTCGAATCGCAGGGAGGGGAGCACCCCGCGTAGCGGCGCGAGCGCCTGTCCCCGCTGCGCGGCAGTATTGCCCGCGGCAACCCGGTTGGGGAACGCAGCCTGATCGGCGAGGCTGAGCGCATCGCGAAGCGGCATCTGGGCGCTCGCGGTAGCGGTCGCGCCGAGCGCCGCGGTGGTGAGGAGTGATAGGAGCCAACGTAGATACATATGCGGCCCGGATCCCGGTACGATGGTATCGAATGGAGTCGGAGGATCGTGCAGGTTCTGGTCCGACCCTTCGGGCCGACATCGTTGTCGGCCCATCCGTGTAAAATACTATATGTACATAAGGGAATATACAACCATGTTCGTTCCTTCGGGCGAAGGGATGAGAGTGCTAGATTGCGGATATATATCCCGGCAACCAGCGGTCAACGGACCCGGGGGTCAATAACTCGAGGCGATGATGCTTCATCAGTGTCCGCGGAGTCCATTGCAGCGCGTAGCGGTGTTCGTGGCCGCGATTTTCGGTCTGATCACTATTTTGAAGGGCGGCAGTATCCTGCTCGGTCTCGCCGAGGCGGGCTACTATGTCGTGCGACCTGTGCTGGTCTACAACACGGTCATGGGCGTGGTCTACGTGCTCATCGCGCTCGTCATCGCGCGCTCGGCGAAGCAGGGTCGGTTCGCAGCGGGGCTGGTCGCGCTGCTCAACCTGGGCGTCCTCGTCGCGCTGTCAGCGTACGCGGCCACGGGCGCTGAAGTGGCGGAGCAGACAATGCGTGCCATGGCGTTCCGAACCGCGCTATGGGTGGTGATCTACGCCTTGTTAGTTGTGGTGGTACGACGCACCAGCCAGGCGCCGCCCCAGCCAGCCTGACCTGCGGGGCGATGTTCGACTGTTGGCCGGGTGGGGCGTAGCCTATCCGACCAGCGTTACCTCAGGCGTCCGCCCACTGGCGCAGGAGGTTGTGGTAGATCCCCGTGAGGCGAACAGCCGCGGGATGATCGGGCGCCTCCTGGGCGATCTGCTGGATGGTGCTATCGAGGTCGAACAGCAACGTACGCTGCCCATCGTCGCGCACCATGCTCTGGACCCAGAAGAAGGATGCGGTGCGCGTGCCGCGCGTCACGGGCCGCACGTGGTGCAGGCTCGTCGCCGGATAGAGGATCATGTGCCCGGCAGGGAGCTTCACACTCTGGACTCCGTACGTGTCCTCCACCGACAACTCTCCGCCGTCGTACTCCTCGGGAGCGGAAAGGAATAGCGTCGCCGAGAGGTCCGTGCGCACTCGATGCGGTGTGCCGGTGACCTGACGGATCGCGTTGTCCACGTGCGTGCCGAAGGACTGTCCCCCCGAGTAGCGGTTGAAGAGCGGGGGGAAGACCTTCAGTGGAAGCGCAGCCGCCATGAAGAGCGGGCTTTGTTGCAATGCGGCCAGCACCATGTCGCCGAGCTTGCGGGCCACGGGGTTGTCTTCGGGCAGCTGCATGTTGTCCTTCGCCTTCGCGGACTGGTGCCCCGCGGTGACGCGGCCATCGACCCACTGCGCCTGATCCAGCTCCTGTCGTGCTGCCGCAACCTGTTCAGCGGTGAGAACGTCGGGGACGTGCAGTAACATGTGGTGTTCTTCCTGCTAGAAGAGATGGGCGGTCTCGCACCCTGCCGCGTCGCGCGGAGAGGGCGAGGCCGCTGGATCAGAATGTCACCGTGGTGGCGAGCGCCAGCGACCGGCTCGGGCCCGGGACCCAGAATCGTCCGCTGTCGTAGTACAGCTCGTCCGTGAGGTTGTAGATGTTGAGTCGCAGACCGAGGTGGTCGTTCACGCTGTACGCGGCCTCGGCGTCGATGGTGTGGTAGCTGGGCACGTACGTGGTCCCGCGCAACAGTCGGCGATCCACGAAGCGCACGCCGCCGCCTACCTCGAGGTGCCACGGGAGTCTGTACGTGGTCCAGATGTTGGCTGCGTGCTCAGGCACGTTGGCGAGCTCCGTGCCCACCTGTTCCGTCGTCCCCGACGCGAGGTACTTGCTGTCGAGGTACGTGTAGCCGGCGAACAGCGACCAGGCGCGCGTGAGATTGCCCGACGCGCCCAGCTCCACTCCCTGGACCCGCTGCTTGCCGCCCAGAATGTTGACCGATGGATCGCTGGGGTCCGGCGTCCGCGCGTTGGTCTTGTTGGTTCGGAAGACCGCGAGCGTGGCCAGGAGCCTCTGCTTGAAGAGCATCCACTTGCTACCGATCTCGATGCTGCGGTTCCTCTCCGGCTCCAGCTCACCGCTCTTCACCGACTCGTATGCGAGGTTCTGGATGGACGGGTTGAACGACGTGCTGTAGGCGGCGTACACACTGCCATCGCGCGTTGGCTTGTAAACCACCCCCGCCTGAGCGCTCACGGCGCTGGCCGATGCAACAGGTTTCGACACCGAGTCGGCGTAGCGTGGGCGATAGGTATCCCAGCGTAGACCGCCGTTCACCGTCCAGTGCTCCCCAGCCTTGAACGTATCGAAGGTGTAGATGCCAACCGAGTTGGCCGTCACACGGCGGGGGGCCGGCGTCTCGCTTACAACTGGGTGGTAGCTCAGCGCCGGGTCGGGGTTGTCGAAATCGGTGACCGCAGGCGGTGGATCGGAGAAGGTGTAGTGGCCGAAGCTCGACTTCTCGTGCGTGAGCTCGAGGCCCACGCTCAGGTCGTGCTGCACGGCGCCAGTAGCGAACGACGCCGCGAGGTTGGTCTGATTGGTGAGGATGTCATCCTCGGTGATGTGCGACTTGGGGCTGCGGGTCCCGTCCTCCAGCTTCGCATAGGTGACGATGCGGTCACCCGCCGAGTGACCGCGCGAGAGCTGGTTGCGCAGACGGAGCGACTCGCCGAACTGGTGGTCGAGTCGTACCATCCCCTGGTCGGCGTGGACGCGCTCGAAGTCGATGGTTCTCAGGCCGAAGAAGTTCTCCGTGTCGATTGACGGGACGCGCTCGAAGCTCTGCACGCCGTAGCTCGGCACGGCATCCTGCCCCGTGTGGACGTACGACAGCGTGAGCTGCGTGGGGGATCCCAATCCGAGCGCCAGCGACGGCGCAACGCCCCAACTCTCCTTCTCCACGACATCGAGCCCCGCGACGCCGCCGTCCTGCCACATCGCGTTCAGCCGTAGTGCGGTACCTCGCAGTCCCAGCGGCTCGAGCGGCTGGTTCAGATCCGCCGTCACGCGTCTCTGATCGGCGGACCCGCCCGTGGCGGTAACCGATCGTGCCTCGCCGAGGCTCGGCGTCTTGCTGACCATGTTGATCGAGCCGCCCGTGGAGCCGCGGCCCGTATAGGCGGAGGCAGGTCCCTCGGCCACCTCCACCTGCTCG
>DATCXG010000381.1:0-4294 GCA_036565945.1 Gemmatimonadaceae bacterium | reverse complement strand
ACCACCGCGACTGGCGCCACATCACGGAGCTCGACAGTGGAGAGCCGCCACGCTCCGTAGAGCGCCACGGCGGCCAGCAGCACCACCACCGCCGCCACGCGTCGTACGACGGCAGCACGGTTCGCGTGAAGGAGCCAGGCGTCCGCGAGCAGCCCGTTGATGGCGGCGATCCAGAAGCTGAGGCCACGCACGCCACTGAGGTCGGCGGCCTGCGCGAGCAACGGCACGCGCGCCATGGAGAGACCGAGCGGCAGCCAGGGGAAAGCGAGATCGGAGAGGTAATTGAGCAGGAGCTCCGACGTCACCCACACCACGGGAAGCAGGATCGCCAGCGGCAGTTTCGTAGCGTGGCGGGCTGCGAAGAGAGCGAGGAGCGCGCCCGCTACTATCAGACCCAACCCCAGCAGCGTGCCCGCGTAGCCAAGGAAGGCGAGGTTGGTGTAGAGGGCCAGCGCACTGGCGAGCCAGTACACGTTGATCCCGAAGCCCACCACTCCGAACCAGAACCCGATTCGCGCCACCGCCTGCCCTGCCCCGCCACCGTCGGCCAGTCGCGCCACGGCCACCGCGATCGGCACCAGGCAGACAAATACCGGCACCACGAACGGGAACGGCGGGAACGCGATCCCGAACAACACAGCAGAAGCAAATATCGCGACGGCTTCGCTACGACTCGGCCGAAGTGCTCGCAGCTTCACGGGCGTATCTCTTTCCCCTCTTCTGCCGAGCGGTAGATGGCCTCTGTCAGACGGAGTACGGCCAGCTGGTCGGTGGGCGGCTCGTAGCTCGCATCCTCCTGGACGACAGCGATGAAGTGGGCGAGCTCGGCGCGGTACGACTGCATGAAAGCACTCTCGCGAGCCGCCGCGCCGCGTGGCGTCACGTCCGTGGCCCGGCCATTGAGCTCCTTCACCACATGCAGCGGCGAGAGCTGCGCGCTTCCACGGGTGGCGAGCACGTCAAACCACCAGCGGTCCTCGCGGTCCACGTAGTCCCACGTCACATCCAACGAGAACGACCTCCCGCTGGCAAATTCCACGAGTGCGATCAGCGATTCCTCAACCGCGCTGCCACCACGCCCCCGCTCCATCCGCGCGCTCACCCGCACCGGCTGGGGGAAGTCGGAGAGCCAGAGCGCCAGGTCGAGCAGTGGGAGACCGTGCTCCATGAAGGCGCCACCACCGGCCTCGGCGCGACGAAAGCGCCAACCGTCCGCTGAGCGGCGCTGCTGAAAGTGGCCGGCGCGGATGCCCTGCAGCTTCCCCAGCTCTCCGCCTCGCAGGAACGCGCTCACCGCCTGAACGTCGGCCCTGAAGCGATGGTTGTTCCCCACGGCGACCTTACGGTCGGCACGCGTGGCCGCGGCCAGAATGCGCTCCACCCCTCGCGCGCTGAGTGCCAGTGGTCGCTCGCACAATACATTCACGCCCGCCGCGAGCGCGCTGAGCACGTGCGGTTCGTGCAGGTGGTTGGGAGTACAGACCACCACAGCGTTCACGTCTTCCAGCTCCAGGAGGTCTTCTATGTCGGTGACCACATCGGGGATGCTGAACCGTTCAGCGAGCGCGCGCGCCTTGGGTCGGTCGTTGTCGCACAGAGCCACGACCTCGACGCCGCGAAGGCGGGCTAGCGCTGGCAGGTGCGCTACCTGTGCGATGGCACCTGCACCCACGACAGCAATTCGGATAGGAGGTTTCATCGTGCTCGGTTAAAAATTGTCATGGTTCCCAGGATCAGCCCCAGCGCTACACGACCGCCGCTACTCGGCCGCCATCGCGGTCACCATGGTACCTGGGTAGTACGTGCGCAGGATCTCTCGGAAGTCCTGGCCGGCGCGCGCGCGACCGATAGCGCCCCACTGGCACATCCCGATCCCATGGCCATACCCCGAGCCGCGCACTATGAGTCTGCCGAGCGATCCCCGCGCACCGCGCTCGCTCTCCACCGAAAAATACGTGCTGTTGAGAATCTCACCACTGCTCGATCGAAGCACGAAGCGGATATCGTTCGCGCGCAGGGTATAGCGTCCGCGGTCCGTCTCGATCACCAGTGATCGGACGCGTCCCGAAGGCGTGCGCGCACTCACCTTGACCGACTTCGGTTGTCCCACTCCTCCACGTCCCACGGAGACGTAGTCATCGAGGTATCGCTCGAGCGCCGAGCGCAGGGCAGCGTTGGTGAAGGTACGGGTCCATCTGAAGCGCGGCGAGACATCGCAGTAGTAACTGTCGGTGCCAGGGATCCGATCGCTCACCGGCACCAGGTATGGCTCGTCACCCGAGCGCCACACCTCGCTCGCGCTGGCCGTACTGCCGCCGCAGGTCGAGTGATACGGCGCATTGACCACCACGCCGTGGTAGGTGAGGACCAGCCCCGTCGTGGCGACGACCGCGGAGTTTCCCAGGGGTGTCTCCGCATTCACACCACCGTAGACCTGATCCATGACCGTCGCGACCATGTCGAACTGACTCGAGCCATCGGGCGCGATGTGCGTGTACGCGTAGCTGCGCGCCGCAACCGCCTGCGCAGCCACTGCCGCCTTCTCACTATCGTCGCGGTGCCCGATCTCGAGCGGTACAACACCTCGCAGGTAGTCCTCGAGTGAGAGGCGGTTGACCACCGTGACACCGTCGTCGGTGGGGAAAACCCAGACCTCACCGCGATAGCTCTTGCCGTTCACGGTCACGAAGGCATCGGGCGATACCGGGCGCGCCACGAATGGGGCCGGGCGAAGAGGGGTGGCGTCGCCGTCGTCACCCACCGCGTGGAGGGTGCCATCGCGAGCCTCTATCGACCAGAGCTCACCGCTCCCCGCATGCAGAAGGGTGCTCTCCCCCCCCGAATCGTAGAGCCGCCAATCGCCAGTACCGGAGATCGTGGCGCGCCGCGCGCCGCGCACCAGTGCTATCCGAACCGGCGGTCCCAGGCCCAGCGCTGGGTCGGGGGGCCGCGTCACATCCTCGATCGGCCGACCTGGAATCACGTCTACCGGCGCACGCACGGTGTCGCGCGGAACGCTGGGCGTTGGCGTGGGAATCGGGCGCGGAGCGGTGGAGACACAAGCGGCCGCCAGTAGCAGCGCAGCCGCGATCGCGACACTACGCGCGAGCCGCATGCAGCGCACCCTCCAGTCGCTCGAGAGCGGCATCGACCTCGGCGTCCCCGTGGGCAGCCGACATGAAGGAAGCCTCGAAGGGAGACGGGGCCAGGTAGACACCGCGCTCCAGCGCAGCGTGGAAGAATCGCCTGAACATTGCCACGTCCGATGACTTCGCATCCGCGAAGTCGCGCACTGGCTCGGCGCGGAAGAAGAATCCCCACATCGTGCCAGCGGAATCGGCGGTGAAAGGAACCTCGAGCCGCGCCGCGATCTCGCGCAGCCCCTGCACCAGACGCGTGGTGCGGAGCGCTATGCGGTCGTGTAGCTCGGGGGTCAGCACGCGGATCGTCGCGAGGCCTGCCGCCATTGCCAGCGGGTTGCCCGAGAGCGTGCCCGCCTGATACACCGGGCCGCATGGCGCGATGAGCTCCATGAGGTCGCGCCGGCCACCGTACGCGGCCACGGGGAGGCCGCCGCCGATCACCTTCCCGAGCGTCGTGATGTCACTCGTCACGCCGAACCGCTCGCGCGCGCCGCCAGGTGCCACGCGGAAACCGGTCATGACTTCGTCGAAGATCAGAAGTGCGCCCAGCTCGTCGGCGAGGGCACGGAGCGCTGGGAGGAACACTGGATCTGGCGCGATGAAGCCGGCGTTCCCCACCACCGGCTCCACGATGATCGCCGCGATATCGGTGCTGTGAGCAGCCGCCAGCTCGCGAGTGGCAGCTATGTCGTTGTACGGTGCGGTGAGGGTGAGCGCCGCCAACGCACCCGGTACGCCTGGCGAGTTGGGGAGCCCGAGCGTCGCCACGCCCGATCCCGCGCGCACCAGAAACGAGTCGCTGTGGCCGTGGTAGCAGCCGTCGAACTTGAGGATCGCATCGCGGCCCGTGAACGCGCGCGCCAGCCGCACCGCGCTCATGGTCGCCTCCGTACCACTCGAGACGAACCGGAGCATCTCGACGTGCGGCATCCTCTGGGTGATCGCCTCGGCCAGCTCCACCTCCAGCTCCGTGGGAATACCGAAGCTCGTACCGCGGCTCATGGTGGAGCGGAGCGCATCGAGCACCACGGGCGGCGCATGCCCGAGCACGAGCGGGCCCCAAGAGAGGACGAAGTCGATGTACTCGCGACCGTCCACGTCGCGAATCCGCGCCCCTTCCCCACTCTCCACCACGAACGGCTCGCCGCCGA
>DATCXG010000377.1:0-3017 GCA_036565945.1 Gemmatimonadaceae bacterium | reverse complement strand
AGTGCGGGGCTCGGCGGGATGGGGGGCGCGCAGCCGCTCGCCGCCACTATGCTCGGCGCCGTCTTCCTGGGTGTCGAAGTGGACCCCGCACGCATCGCCAAACGTGTAGCGACTGGCTACTGCGACCGACAGACTTCCAGTCTCACCGAGGCAATGTCATGGGTTGAAGAGGCCCGTGCTGCCAGGCGCGCGCTCTCGGTGGGACTCCAGGGGAATGCGGCCGTGGTGATACCCGAGCTTGTGCGGCGCGGGGTCATCCCCGATGTGCTCACCGATCAGACCAGTGCGCACGACACCCTCAACGGCTACGTCCCGGCGGGCTTCACGCCGACACAGGCGGCAGACCTGAGGAGCCGTGATCCGGCGGAATACGTGAAGCGTGCCACTCAGTCGATCGTGGAGCACGTGCAGGCAATGCTCGAGCTGCGCCAGCGCGGGGCGGTTACCTTCGATTACGGCAACAACCTTCGCACTGTAGCGCACGATGCGGGTGTGGAGCATGCCTTCGACTTCCCAGGCTTCGTGCCGGCGTACATACGTCCACTTTTCTGCCGGGGCAAGGGGCCCTTCCGCTGGGTGGCGCTATCCGGGGAGCCGAAGGACATCTACCGCACCGACGATCTGATACTCGAGCTCTTCCCCCAGGATGAGCATCTGCGGCGCTGGATCACCCTGGCCCGCGAGAGAGTCCAGTTCCAGGGGTTGCCAGCCAGAATCTGCTGGCTGGGGCAGGGCGAGCGCGCTCGCTTCGGTGTGGCCCTCAACGACCTGGTGGCCTCCGGAGAGATATCGGCGCCGATCGTCATAGGTCGCGATCACCTCGACACCGGAAGTGTAGCCTCGCCCTTCCGGGAAACCGAGGCGATGAAGGATGGCAGCGATGCGATTGCCGACTGGCCGCTCCTTAACGCGATGCTCAACGTGGCGAGCGGCGCTAGCTGGGTTTCATTCCACCATGGTGGTGGGGTGGGCATTGGCAACTCGCTGCACGCCGGACAGGTGATCGTCGCGGACGGGTCACCCGAGATGCGCGAGCGACTCGCCAGGGTGCTGACCAATGATCCTGGAATCGGTGTCGCTCGCCATGCCGACGCTGGCTACGACATCGCTCGTGCGACCGCCGTGGAGCAGGGAATCGACCTGCCCATGGTAGGCGAGCCACGTGACGGCGCGATGAAATCACGACAGTGATCACACGCGGCCGGTCGCCACGTACTACCTGATACTCGCCACTCACTCGAGCAACAGATCACATGCTCAGCAACCGATTCAAGCCCTGGCACGTTCCACTCTTCCTCGCGAAATACGCGTACCTGCACGCCAAGCATTTCCCGATAGTGGTGCACTTCGAAGTCACGATGCGGTGCAACGCGCATTGCAATTTCTGCGATTACTGGAAGACCGATCCAGCGACCAAGGCGGGCGAGCTGAAGAGCTTTGCGGACGCGGCGCGCTTCTTCAACCCGATGATGGTCACATTCACCGGAGGGGAGCCTCTGCTGAGGCGGGATCTCGAAGACGTCGTGGCCAGCGTGGCGGGCGCGATACACCTCAAGTACATCACCATGATCACGCACGGAGGGATGCTCACTCCCGAGCGTGGCAAGTCTCTGTGGGACGCCGGCATCAACCAGTTCAACATCTCGTTGGATTTCCTCGATGAGCGCCACGACAAGGCGCGCGGCATCCCCGGACTCTCGAGCAAGATACTGCGCACGGTCCCCCGGATGCGCGAGCTGGGGATAGACAGCATCCGCTTCAATACGGTCATCAAGAAGGAGAACCTCGAAGAGATCGTACCGATCGCACACCGTGCCCTGGAGATGGGAGTCGGGGTGTCGTACAGCACCTACACGGAGCTCAAGAATGGCAACGCGAGCCACTACGTGACTCCGGAGCAGCTCACCCGACTCGACGAAGTGATCGCGGAGCTGCTCGCGTTCAAGCGCGCACACCGTGGTGTCATCGCCAGCTCGGACTACTACCTTCGCCAGATACCTCGCTACTTCCGTGGCGAGATGAAGGAGCCGTGCATGTCGGGGATGCGCACGATTCACGTGAATCCGAACGGCATGGTGCGTCGCTGCCCCGATTTCCCCAATGACTTCCACTGGACCAAGTTCAAGACCTACAAGCCGATCAACTGCAATGCATGCTACTACGCCTGCAGGGGTGAATCACAGGCGCCGCTCACCATCTCGCGGGTGCGGGATGTGATGGCCTGATGCCATCGGACATTCTGTTCGTGAACGCGGCGCAGGTGGTGACCTGCGCGGGCCCCGGGAGAGCGCGCCGCGGCGCGGAGATGCGCGATGCTGGCGTGGTACGCGATGGAGCTGTCCTGGTCCGCGGTGAGCGCATCGCTGCCGTCGGGAGGCGCTCCGAACTGGAGCTCGAGTATCCGGAAGCCGAGCGAGTGGATTGCGGCGGTGGAGTGCTCACCCCCGGGCTGGTGGACTCGCATACGCACGCGATCTTCGCCGGGGCCCGCTACGAGGAGCAGGAGTTGCGCGCGGCCGGAGTAGGGTACATGGAGATCGCGCGCTCGGGCGGCGGGATTCACGCGTCGGTGCGAGACGTGCGCCAGAGTAGTGAGGGCGAGCTCACCGCCCTGGCGCGCGCGCGCCTTCTCAGGATGGCCACTTACGGCGCGACGACGGTGGAGGTGAAATCGGGGTATGGGTTGACGGTCGAGGCCGAGCTGAAGCAGTTGCGCGTGATCGCTCGCCTCGCTGGCGAGCTGCCACTACGCCTGGTGCCGACGTGGCTGGGCGCGCACGAGATACCGCCGGAATCGCGGACGACACCAGCGGCACGCGCCAGTTATATCAGGATGCTGGTCGAGGAGATGCTACCCCTGGTGGCCCAGGCGCGTCTGGCACGCTTCGCCGATGTCTTCTGCGAGCCTGGCGTCTTCACCATAGGCGAGACTCGCTTCATCCTGGAGGCGGCGAGGCTGGCCGGGCTGTCCCTCAAGCTCCACGCCGATGAGCTCGAGCCGTCGGGCGCCGCCGAAC
>DATCXG010000372.1:0-6650 GCA_036565945.1 Gemmatimonadaceae bacterium | reverse complement strand
AGTGCGGGGGCCCCCTCAGCGGGGTCACCCGTTCGTCCCCGTCTCATCCGCCAACAACTGTCGCACATATCGTGCGCGCACGAGATTGGCCTCACTCTCTGTGAGCGCCTTCCCCTCGGCGTATGCCAGGTGCGCGGATTGGGAAAAAATCAGGAGCTTGTTGAGGGTATATACACTCAGGCCGCTGATCAGTTTCAGACCTACGGCCAGACGTACGCCGCTGAGGTAATTCATCGCCTCCTCGAAGGAGAGGCTGCGCGCGTACCGTAGCGTTCCATAGGCCCGCCAGAGCTTGTCCTCAATAATATAACCCGCGTCGCGAAGCAATACCCGTCGGGCATCTTCTTCTCGCGAGATCACCGTTCGCAGCACGTACATGAGCTGATCGATGATCTCTTCCTCCGCCCTCCCCAGCGTGGTCTGGTTCGAGATCTGGAAGAAATTCCCGACTACCTCGCTGCCTTCCCCGTACAGCCCCCGATACGTCAGCCCCATCTGCTGCAACCCCGCCAGGGTCTTGCCGATCTCCTTGGTCAGCACCAACCCCGGAAGGTGGATGAGAACCGAGGCTCGCATTCCCGTTCCAGTGTTCGTGGGGCAGGAGGTCAGGAAGCCGAACTCGGGGTGGTAAGCGAACGGCACCCGCGAACCCAGCTCCTCGTCGATCCGCTCGATCTCGCCGAATGCCTCCGAGAGCGCGAAGCCCGAGCGAAGCGTCTGGAGTCGCAGGTGATCCTCTTCATTAACCATGACGCCCATGCCGTCGCCGAGAAACACGGCCGCGCCGCTGCGCACGGGGTGCTGGGGGTCCAGGCCCGCCATCTCCCTGCTCACCAGGTGTCTCTCGTGTAGCAGCAGACGCTCCTCGCCCGGCAGCGTGTCCACGCGCACCAGGAGATTGTTCTCCAGCACGGGCATGGTATCCACCGCCTCGCGCACGCGCGTGAGCACCCGCAGGCGCTCCGCGTCTCTCGCGCGACCGGGGAAAGCGAAGCCTTCCAGATTACGAGCCAGGCGGATCCGGGTGGAGAGCACTATCCCCGCATGGTCGCCCGAGGCGTCCAGCCAACTCACCCCACCATCGGGCAGGAGAGAGAGATCGAGCATCATTCCATCACCTTTATCTGATCCCGGAGCCGCGCCGCCTCCTCGAATTGCTCCTGCTCCACCGCCCGCCGCAACCGGTCGCGCAGCTCGGACAGCACGGTAGCGCCCTCCGCGAGCGTGGCCTCCGGCGGCTGGTAGCGCTTGCCCTGGTGCCGCGAATTGCCGTGCACGCGCCGCAGCAGATCCCGAAGACTCGACTCGAACGTGGAGTAGCAGTAGGCGCAGCCCAGACGCCCGGTATTCTTGAAATCACGTAGCGTGCCGGAGCAGAAGCTGCACCGCGAGTTCTCGAGCATCGTCGCCGGAATCTGCTTCTGGACTGCCAGAATGAAATCCGTGAGCGGCTGCTTGGGCGCCGCAACCTGGGTCTCGATGCCACGCTCTGCCGCACACCGCTCGCAGAGGTGGAGCTCGGTTACACCCTTGGCGTCCGAGGTGGTGAGCGTCACCACGGAATCCCGCTCCTTACAGCTATCGCACAACATCAGGCCAATACCTCTCGAACGTCCGTCTCCCGCAACCGACCGTCCTCCAGCAACAGCGCGCGATCGGCGCGCGATGCCAGCGCGCGGTTATGGGTGACGACGACCATTGCTATCTCGAAATCTCGCACTAGCTGCACGAACTGCTCGTGCAGCCGTTCGGCGTTGTGATGGTCGAGGTTGCCCGACGGCTCATCCGCGAGCACCACGGCCGGATCGATCGCCAGCGCCCTCGCAACGGCGGTCCGCTGCTGCTCGCCGCCCGAGAGCTCGGAGGGACGATGGGTCATCCGGGCGCCGAGCCCAACGCGCACGAGAAGCTCCTCGGCCCGCGAGCGCGCCCGCTTCATATCCCACCCCGCGATACGCATCGGCATCATCACGTTCTCCATAGCGGAGAACTCGCGCAGAAGATGGTGAAATTGAAACACGAAGCCCACCTTCTGGTTCCGTAGCCGTGCCAGCGACTCCTCGGGCAATCCGTGCAACGGCTCGCCATCGAGCACCACGTCCCCACTGCTCGGCCGGTCGAGGGCGCCAAGGATGTGCAGCAACGTGCTCTTCCCCGCACCGCTGGCGCCCACCACTGCCACCATCTCGCCGCGACCCACTGTGAGGTCCACGCAGTCGAGCACCTGGATCGGGCGACCGTCGCCGCCAACATACGACTTGCTTAGCTGCCGCGCTTCGATGGCCATCATTCGTGCCGGATTGCCTCCACCGGGTAGAGCCGCGCAGCCTGCAGAGACGGGTACAGCGTCGCCAGCGCGGCGATCACCACACTGGCCGTGACGATCCAGAACACATCCAGCGGCTGAATCGCCACCGGGAGGTGGTCGATGAAATATACCTCGGGATTGAGCTCGATGAGCTTGCCCTTATCGATCGCGATGCCGGCGGCAAGCCCGATGATGGACCCGGCCAGCGTGCCCACTCCACCTATCACCAACCCCTGCACAAGAAAGATTCGCCTGACCGAACGCGCGGGCAGCCCCATCGCCTTGAGTATGCCGATCTCGCGCGTCTTGTCCTTCACCACCATCGAGAGCGTACTCACGATGTTGAACGCCGCGACGACGACGATCAGCAGGAGGATGATCCCCATCGCTAGCTTCTCCAGCTTGAGCGCCTGGAAGAGCGACGAGTTCTGCTCCTGCCAGTCGACGACCCTGTAAGGGTAGCCGAGCGCCCCCGCCACAGCCGCTCCCACATCGTGCGCGTCCCAGCGAGAGGATGTGCTGGCCTCGATTCCGGTGACCGCCTCTCCGAGTCCGGCAAATTTCCTGGCTTGATCAAGCGACATGTAGACGTACGAGTTGTCGTATTCATACATGCCTGTCTCGAATATTCCTGTGACCTCCATCTCGTAGATCTGCGGGATGTAGCCGCCGATCGCGGTGTTGAACCGGGCGCTGGTAGGCGAGATGAGGCTCAGCTTGTCACCGGGATAGAGGTTGAGGCGTTCCGCCAGGCGGTTGCCGAGAACCACTCCACGCCCCTCGCCATCCGCGCTCTTGAAGCTGAAGTCTCCCTGGACGGCATGCTTCCGTATCTGGGTAACATCGGCCACACCCTGCCCAGCGGGCTCGATTCCCTCCACGTATACGGCCTCGGAGTATTCGTGCCCGTTCTTGGCAAGTCCCTGGCTGAGAACGAAGGGCGCAGCCGACACGATGCCTGGCTGCTTCCTCACCTTGTCGAGCGTGGCGCGCCAGTCATCCAACTTGAGATCATCACCAAACGTGAGCACCCGCAGGTCGGGGCTCCCCATGAGAATCTTCTCTCGAAGGTCGTCCTGCATACCGGTCATGACGCCGTTGATCACTATCAGCGCGCTCACCCCAACCAGCACCCCGCCAATGGCGATCGCGCTGATGAACGAGAAGAGTCGCGAGCCGCCACGGCTCCGCAGGTAGCGCCATGCGATGGCCAGCTCGAGTCGGGTCATTCGGGGCGCATCGTCGGAAAGAGAATCACGTCGCGAATATTGGTGGTCTCGGTGAGGTACATGAACAATCTGTCCATTCCAATCCCTACCCCGCCCATGGGCGGCATACCGTACTCCATGGCGCGGAGGTAGTCCTCATCCACTCCGGTCGCCTCGAGGTCGCCCGCCATGCGCAGCCGGGCCTGCGCCTCGAAACGCGCACGTTGATCGAGAGGATCGTTCAGTTCGCTGAAAGCGTTGGCCAGCTCGGTGCCACCAGCGAACAACTCGAAGCGCTCGGTGAGCGCCGGGTTGCCACGCTTCGGTTTGGCGAGGGGAGATAGTTCCACGGGGTAATCCATCACGAAGGTCGGCTCGTCCAGCCGCGACTCCACGAGGGTCTGGAACAGTTCATCCATAAGCTTGGGGCGGCTGAGGTCAGCCACGTGTTCAACACCGTGGAGCGTCGCCGCGTTCCGTAGCTCCGCCTCGGTCATCGCCAGCACGTGAGCGCCGAGCGCTCCATCGAGCGCAGGCAGCCACTCCAGGCGCGCAAAGGGAGGCACGAGCCGCGGCACCCGTGGCGAGAGCTCCGGAGAGAGTCGGACAGCTTCGGCCGCACGCATGATGAGCAGCTCCACCAGCGTCATCATGGCCCGATAGTCCGAGTATGCCTCGTAGAACTCGAGCATGGTGAACTCGGGGTTGTGCGTGCGGTCCATCCCCTCGTTCCGGAAGTTGTGGCCAATCTCGTACACCCGCTCGATCCCGCCAACGACGAGCCGCTTCAGATAGAGCTCATCGGCTATCCTCAGGAAGAGGGGCATGTCGAGCGTGTGGTGGTGCGTGGTGAAGGGGCGCGCCGCCGCGCCGCCGTAGAGCGGCTGCAGAACAGGTGTCTCCACCTCCACGAACCCGCGCCCGTCCAGGAACGACCGCATCGCGCTCACCATGCGCGAACGCGCCAGGAAGAGCTCACGCACGTCTGCGTTAACCGCCAGATCTGCGTAACGCTGGCGGTAGCGCTGCTCGGGGTCGGCGAAGCCGGAGTGGCGGACCAGGCGGCCCTCCACTACTTCCTCCTTACCGAAGGGGAGCGGACGGAGCGACTTGGCCAGCAGCTCGAGGGCCTCCACTCGAATGGTGAGCTCGCCGCTCCTGGTCCGGAAGAGCGAACCGGTGATGCCGACGATGTCGCCGATGTCCAGAAGATCGAGCAGATCGTAACGCTCATCTCCCAGCTCGTCCTTGCGGAAGTAGAGCTGGACGCGCCCCGTCTGATCCGCCAGGTGGGCGAAAGTCGTTCGCCCGTGCGCGCGCCACGCGATCACACGACCGGCCACGCGCACGGTCACCTTCTCCTCGACCTCAGCGGCGTCCCCGCCATGCGCGGCCGCGCCATCGGCTTCGGCGACCGGCAACGCCAGCACTTCTGCCACGGTATGCGTCCGGTCGAAACCGTACGCGAACGGGACTATCGACTGCTCCTCCAAGCGAGCCAGCTTCTCGCGCCTCGCCCGGAGAACGAAGTTCAGATCGTCGTCGCTCACGCCACCGCCTCGCTCGCACCGAACTTCTTGTGGTACGCCTCGATGAAGGGGTCTATGTCCCCGTCCATGACCTTCTGCACGTCTGTAATCTTGAGCTCCGTCCGGTGATCGTTCACCATGGTATACGGCTGGAATACGTAGCTGCGGATCTGGCTACCGAAGGACACGTCGGTCTTCGCTGAATCGACCTCGGCCTTCTTGCGCTCACGCTCCTCCACTTCCCGCTTGTACAGAGCGTTCCTGAGCATCTTCATCGCGGTAGCCTTGTTCTTGAACTGCGAACGTTCCTGCTGGCAGCTCACCACTATGCCCGAGGGAATGTGGGTGAGCCGCACTGCCGAGGACGTCTTGTTCACGTGCTGACCGCCGGCACCCGAGGCGCGGAAGACATCCATCTTTATATCATCATCGCGTAGATCGATGGTGATCTCGTCATTCACCACCGGATACACGAACACCGAAGCAAAGCTCGTGTGGCGGCGCGACTGAGAGTCGAAGGGCGAGATGCGCACCAGGCGATGCACTCCGGCCTCCGCCCTCAGGAAGCCATAGGCATACTCGCCCTCGACCTCCACCATCGCCCCCTTGATGCCCGCCTCCTCACCCTCGCTCATATCGAGCAGGTGCAGCTTGTAGCCGCGGCGCTCCGCCCAGCGCTGGTACATGCGCAGGATCATTGAAGCCCAATCCTGCGCCTCGGTGCCACCGGCGCCGGCACTGATCTCCAACATGGCGCTGAGGTGGTCATCGGGAGAGTGCAGCATCGCCGTCAACTCGAACGCCGGAACCTGCTCATCGAGCTCGTCAAGCTCGCGTTCGATCTCGGCCGCCATTGCCTCGTCCGGCTCGACCGCCAGCAGATCCTCCATCTCGATCAGCGCGCGCACCCGCTCGCCGAAACGTTCCAGAGGCTCGATTGTCTCTCTGAGTTTCTTGACTTCCTGGATCACTACTCGCGCCCGGTCGTGCTCATCCCAGAAGCCGGGCTCCGCCATGCGCGCTTCATGCTCGGTCAGAGCGCGCTGCTTGCTTTCCAAGTCAAAGATACCTCCTTAGTTCGCCCAATCTCTCCGAGAACTTCTGCAGTCGGCGAGCTCGCTCTGATTCCGCCATGGTCTCTCCAGTTCCTTTCGCGATCCAACCGGATCGCGTTTCTACATCGTGGTGATATCAATTATGCCACGAGCCGTCCTGCACCGCTCGGGTGGGACGGCTCGCGAAGGGTCGTAGTTCTAAATATAACCGATCTGGGCTAGAACACCTTCTTCCCCTCGGCCAGCACGTCGTTCAGCGCGTCCTGAAAGTGCGTGGTGCTCTCGGCGAAGTCGCGGCCCATCTGATCGACGTACTCCTCGTAGCTCTTCTTGATCTCCTCACGGAAGAGCTCACGGAGGGTGCCAGCACGGAGTCCCTCGCGATGCTTGTCGGGAAAGTAGACGATGATGTCCGACACCAGTGCGCGAGCCAGGCGTTTCGCCTTGATGTTGGGATCGTTGGCGAGAAACGGATTGATCGGCGGCCGCACGGACGGGCGCGCACCCTGGCTCACGCTCGGACGCGTCCCTGCGGCCCCTGCCCCCACAC
>DATCXG010000301.1:0-3330 GCA_036565945.1 Gemmatimonadaceae bacterium | reverse complement strand
GGGATACACCGGAGGCTCGACGCGCGTCGATGGTCCCACGGCGCAGGCGGCGAGGCCCGCACCGAGCAACGCGAATGTCAGGGCGTGCGCCGCGATCGGCGCCATGGGTCTACGCATCGTCGCCATCGTCAGCGCCCCTCCACAGTGTCGTACGCCGGCACCGCTGCCTCCGCCGATCTTCCGCGCCGCTCGGAGAGCGAGCGGATCACCGCGAAGAAGAGCGGGATGAAGAACACTCCAACCACCGTGGCAGTCAGCATCCCGAACACCACGCTCGTGCCCAGCGAGTGACGGCTCCCCGCGCCAGCTCCACCCGCTGTCAGTAGCGGGCTGACGCCGAGTATGAAGGCAAACGACGTCATCAGGATCGGGCGGAGCCTCTCGCGCGCGGCTTCGACCGCCGCATCGCGGATCGATTGTCCCTGCCGTCGGAGCTCGCTCGCGAACTCCACGATGAGGATCGCGTTCTTCGCCGCCAGACCTATGACGGCAATGAGCCCCACCTGGAAATAGATGTCGTTCGGCATCCCGCGCAGCCACACACCCAGTAGCGCACCCAACACGCCGAACGGAAGCCCGAGAAGCACCGCGAACGGCACCGACCAGCTCTCGTACTGTGCCGCGAGCACCAGGAAGACGAGAATCAGGCCAAGAACGATGATGAGAGTGGTCTGTCCCTGGGACGCTCTCTCCTGGTACGACTGGCCGCTGTACGCGTAGCCGATCCCCTGCGGCGCGTACTTCTCGGCCACCAGCTGCTCGACGCCGTCGAGGACCTCGCCCGAGCTGTGACCGGGTGCCGCGACGCCGGTTATCAACGCCGATGGAAAGCCGTTGAAGCGGGTTATGAGACTCGGCGCACCGCGCATCTCGGTCTGCACCAGCGCCGACAGCGGCACCATGTCACCACCGCTGCTGCGGACGTAGAACCGCCCGATGTCTTCGGGGCGCTGACGGAACTGTTCCTGCGCCTGCGCCTGCACGCGGTATGTGCGACCGTAGAGGTTGAAGTCGTTCAGGTATAGCGTCGATAGCATCGTCTGCAGTGTGGAGAAAATCTGGCCGGTACCGACGCCGCGCGCACGCGCGGCATCCTCGTCCACATGCACGTAGACTTGCGGCACATCGGTGCGGAGCCCGCCATTGACACTCTGGAGCGAGGGGAGCTTGCCCGCGTCCTGTACGAAGCCACCCACCGCGCCGGCGAACTGGCGAATGTCTCCACCGGTGCGCTGCTGCAGATTCATCTCGAGCCCGGCGGTGGTACCGAGCCCCGAGATCTCGGGGAGGTTGAAGCCGAACGCCACCGCCTCCTGGAGCCCGAACAGCTTGCCGTTCACTCTGCCGAGTAACGCGTCGATCTGGTCATTCTTGTCCTTCCGCTGGCTCCACGGCTTGAGCGAGACGAAGATCGTCGCGGCGTTGGTCTGGTTGGACTGAGTGAGCAGGTCGAGTCCGACGATGGAAACGACACTCTTCGTCGCCGGCTCGCTGCGCATGATCGCCTCGACCTTCTCCACCACGGCGGTGGTCCGCTGCAGTGATGCTGCATCAGGCAGCTGCACGCTCACGGCGAACACGCCCTTGTCCTCGGTGGGAAGGAATCCACCCGGCACGTTGCGGAAGAGCACGACAATGAGCGCCAGGATCACCCCGAACGCAGCTAGCCAGGCGCGCGGGCGGCCGAGGATCCCACCCACCGAGCTGGTGTAGCGCCGAGTGAGTCGGGCGAAGTGATCATTGAACCAGCGCGCGGCCCGGTTGTCCGCCTCCTCAGGCGCGTGCTTGAGCAGCATCGCGCAAAGCGCCGGCGTGAGCGTCAGGGCAACGATACCGGAGAGCACGACCGAGATTACGATCGTGGCCGCGAACTGCTGGTACATACTTCCGGTGATCCCCCCGACGAAGGCGACGGGGATGAAGACCGAGCAGAGGACGAGCACGATAGCCACCAGCGCGCCGGCGATCTGGCGCATGCCTCGATTGGTCGCTTCCCGCGCCGACACGTGCTCCTGCGCCATGATGCGCTCGACGTTCTCGATCACGACGATGGCGTCGTCCACGACGATGCCGATGGCCAGCACCATCCCGAAGAGCGTCAGGGTATTGACCGAGAAGCCGAGTGCCTTGAGCCCGAGGAAGCTCCCGACGATACTCACGGGCACCGCGAGCAGGGGGATGAGCGTCGCCCGCCAGCTCTGCAGGAAGATGAAGACGACGAGGGTGACGAGGAGCAGCGCCTCGGCGAGAGTCTTCGCCACCTCGATGATGGACTCCGTGATGAACGGCGTCGTATCGAACGGGGTGGTCCAGGTCACTCCGGAGGGGAACGCCTTTGCCAGCTCGTCCATCCGCGTTTCCACGGCGTTCCTGACGTCGAGGTTGTTGGCGTCCGGCCGGGTGTAGATAGCGAACACCGCGGTCGGCTTGCCATTGATGCGCGTTGCCAGGTCGTAGCCGCGGGCGCCGAGGTCAACCTGGCTGATGTCCCTCAGGTGCACGATCGAGCCGTCCGGTCCCGCCCGGACGACGATGTTGCCAAACTCCTCCGGCGTCGTGAGGCGCCCTCGCGTCGTCACCGGGAGGGTGAGCTGCGTTCCCTCGGGCGCCGGCTCGCGGCCCAGCCGACCGGCCGGCTTGGTAGTGTTCTCCTCCTGTTCCGCGGCGGCGACGTCGTCCACGGTGATCCCGAGCTGCGCCATCCGCTCGGGGTCGAGGCTGATCAGCATGGAGAAGTCGAGGGTGCTGAAGAACGTCGCGTTGCCGACGCCCGGCAGGCGCTTCAGCTCATTCTCGACGTAGAGCTTCCCGTAGTTGGTCAGGAATGCCGCGTCGTAGCGCGGATCATCGGATCGCAGGGCGCCGAAGAAGAGGATGTTGGTGTTGGCCTTGGTGATCGTGATGCCATTCTGCCGCACGGCGACGGGGAGCTGAGGCTCGGCGAGACTGATGGCGTTCTGCACATCGACAGCGGCGAGGTCCTGATCGCGTGAGATGTCGAAATAGATCTGCAGATTCATCACGCCGTCGCTGGAGTTCGACGACTTGTAGTACAGCAGTCCATCCAGCCCATCGAGCTGCTGCTCTATGGGCGCCGCCACGGCGTTCGCCACGTCTTCGGCGCTAGCGCCGGGGAAGACCGCGTTGACCTGCACCGCGGGCGGCGTGATCTCGGGGTATCTGTTGATGGGGAGCGTGGTGAGCGCGAAGCCACCGAGGAGCGTGATGGCAATCGAGATGACCACAGCCAGCACCGGACGGCGCACAAACAGGTAATCGCGCCCCGCACCCGGCTCCCGCTCCAGAGGGGCGCCGGTCATCGGCTCCCCC
>DATCXG010000352.1:0-6281 GCA_036565945.1 Gemmatimonadaceae bacterium | reverse complement strand
CAGCTCTACCCGTGTCCTCCCAGCGCCGCTCTCACTGCCTCGCGGATGGCGAGGACGGTTTCGCGATCGGCGGCGGGTGAGTCGTCGCGGACATGGAGCTCGATGCCGTGCGCGACGGTGATGCGATACCACATGGCGTCGCTGTGCTGCTGGTCACTGGTGTGGGCGACGTCGGCGTCACCGAAGAGGGAGGGGGAGAGCGAGCTGGCGACTCTCCGCTCGAGCGCGTCGCCGAGCAGCTCCCTGATCTCCGACTTGATCTTGGAGAGCGTCTGCCCCTCGCGCTGGCGGATCTTGATGAAGAGGAGCTGCAGGAGATGCCGGTAGCCGTAGGTGGCCGCGGTACCCGTACCCTCCGGGTGATCGAGCAGGCCGCTGGCCACATAGAAGCGCACCGCTCGCGCGCTCGGCTCGGCGCGGGCTGCGGCGTTGGTGGGACGCATGGCCGCGGATGCGGCGATCGCCGAGGCGTGCGCCGCCAGCCCACGAGCATTCCAGGGCGCGTGGCGCGCGTGCGCGCGAAGGAGGGGGACGGGCGATTCTGCCATGGACTGAAGAATAACATCGTGCTCCAGCTCGGTCAGTCCGGCCGAGCTGGAGCACGATCTCTCCTACCGCCGTCCGCTCTTCCGTGACGCTCCCTTCCGGGCGGTCGACTTCCGCGACGAGGCTCGTGTGGACGCTCTCTTCCCGCTCGCCGTGCCCTTTCTGGCCGTGCTCTTCCTTGCAATGGCGCGCTTCGCGGTGCCCTTCCGGGCGGTCTTCCCCGCGGCCTTCTTCGTCGCGCGCTTGGCAGTGCTCTTCCTGCCAGCCGCCTTCTTAGCGGTGGACTTTCTGCCAGCTGCCTTCTTGCCCGTCGCCTTCTTCCCGGCGGCTTTCTTCGCCGGTGCTTTTCGGGCCGCCGTCTTCTTGCCCACGGCCTTCTTGGCGGCAGTCTTTTTCGTGGTTTTTGCGGTCTTCTTCGTGCCTCCCGCCTTCTTCGCGGCCGGCGCCTTGGCCGTAGACTTCCGGGGCGCGCTCTCCTTGCGTGGAGCGCTCGGAGCCGGAGTGGCCGGCGTTCCGCCCTGCAGCCCGCCAGGGGTGCGCGCGGAGCTGGAGCCGCCGGCGAGAATGCTGCTCGTCATGGAGCCGGCGGTCGTCGTGCCGCCACGCACCGCGCCGCCGCGCTCGGACGGAGTCGGAGGCCCGAGATCCAACTCCTCCTCGGTCTCCTCCGTTACGTCCTCCTCCGGGCTCAGCTCGTCTTCGTCCTCCTCATCCTCGGCGCTGTCCCAGAGTGCATCCGCGTGATTCTTGATGCCCCATCCAGTTCCACCATCCTCATCCTCCTCATCGTCGTCGTACGACGAGCCACCGCCCCCGAAACCGAGATCGTCTTCGTCGTCGTCGTGTTCAGAGAAGTGGAGACCCTCGTTGTACTCATCACCGCGCGGCATGATTGCCTCCTGTCGTGTTTGTCGCGTAGCTCTCGCAGCTGCGGTAGTGCACCGATGTTCTGTCACCCTAACGCTCCTGCCGGTTCCTCCCGGCCCGGACCGCGCTTCTGTGCCCGTGGGCCAGCGAACGATTCCCAACACCATTCTCCAGCCCGGACTCCCTGATATCACATGTGGAGCGCTACGTCAAGGGATAAAGGGTTCAGGAGGCAGGGTTCAGGGTTCAGGTACTACCTCGGAGAATAGATCTCGAACACGAGGTAGTTCCTGAACCCTGAACCCTGTAGTTGCTGAACCCTGTCTCTCAATCTCCCGCCACCGCGATCGGGACCCGCTCCGGCTCGCGCTCGGGGGCGGTGCCGAAGACGCGGAGACGGTGCTGGAGACCGTCCAGATAGGTGTAGATCACCGGGGTCACGTAGAGAGTGATCAGCTGTGAGAAGGCGAGGCCGCCCACCACCGCCACGCCCAGCGGGCGCCGCGACTCCGCGCCGGCGCCGGTGCCGAGGGCGATGGGGAGGGTGCCCATGAGGGCCGCCATGGTGGTCATCATGATCGGACGGAATCGCACCGAACATGCCTCCACGATCGCGTCGTGCGCCGATTTCCCCTCCGTTCGCTCGGCCTCGATGGCGAAGTCGATCATCATGATGGCGTTCTTCTTCACCAGACCTATCAGCATGATGATCCCCACGAAGGCGTACACGCTGAGCTCCATGCGGAAGATCAGCAGCGTGAGAAGCGCGCCGAAGCCGGCGAAGGGGAGGCCCGAGAGGATCGTGAGCGGGTGGATGAAGCTCTCGTAGAGTATCCCCAGCACGATGTAGATCACCACCACCGCCAGGATCAGGAGCACGAGCAGCCCGCTCTGCGCATCCTGGAAGGCGGCCGCCGTGCCAGAGAACTGTGTAGAGACGCTGGACGGCAGGACCTGGTTCGCCGCCTGCTCCACCGCGGCCACCGCGTTACCCAGCGCTACGCCGGGCGCGAGGTTGAAGGAGAGCGTCACCGAGGGGAGCTGCCCGGAGTGGTTCACCGTCAGCGGTCCCACGCTCTGGCTGATCTTGGCCAGCGATGCCAGCGGTACCAGCTCGCCGGTGCTCGAGTGGATGTAGAGCATGTTCAGCGCGGAGAGGTCGCGCTGGTACTGCGGCATGAGCTCCATTATCACCCAGTACTGGTTGTTCTGGGTGTAGATGGTGGAGACCTGCCGCGCGCCGTACGCATTGTAGAGCGCGCGCTCGATCTGGTCGGCGCTGATCCCCAGCGATGCGGCGCGGTCGCGGTCGATCTGGACGTCCACCTGCGGGTTCTTGATCTGCAGATCGCTCGTCACGTCCTGCAGCCCGGGGATCTGCACCATCCGCTTGAGCAACGTGTTCGAAGCGTCGTACATCTCCTGGATGTCGGCGCTCTGCAGGGTGAACTGGTACTGGCTCTTCGACCGCCGGCCGCCGACGTTGATCGGCGGCGGGTTGGTGAGGTAGACCTTGGTCCCCGGCACCACGCTGAGCTTCTTGCCCAGCTCCTGGATCACCTCGTCGGCGCTGAGATCGCGCTCGGAGCGATCCTTGAGGTGGATGAAGAGCCGCCCCTGGTTCACGGTACCGCGCCCGCCGCCCACCGACGACATGAAGGTCTCCACGTTCGGATCCTTCGCCACGATGTCGGCCAGTTCCTGCTGGTGGCGGAGCATGTTGTCGTACGACGTCCCCTCGGCAGTCTCGGTGGTGCCGGAGATCCGGCCCGCGTCCTCGCTCGGGAGGAAGCCCTTGGGAACGAGCACCGCCAGGACCCCCGTGCCGATCAGGATCGCGGCCGAGAAGATCATCACCAGCCCACGCCGCTGCATCGCCCATTCGAGCGTGTTCATGTAGCCGTTCAGCGTCCGCTCGTACGCCCGCTCGGTGGCGTTGTAGAAGCGGCCGTGCTTCTTGTGCCCCTCCGGCTTCAGGAAGCGGCTGCAAAGCATGGGCGTGAGCGTGAGCGACACGACACCCGATACCAGGATCGCCACGCCGATGGTCACCGCGAACTCGTGGAAGAGCCGCCCCAGCAACCCACCCAGGAAGAGCACGGGGATGAACACGGACACCAGCGAGAGCGTCATCGACAGAATCGTGAAGCCGATCTCCCGCGAGCCGCGCATCGCCGCCTGGAATACTGGCTCACCTCGCTCGATGTGGCGCACGATGTTCTCGAGCATGACGATGGCATCGTCCACCACGAAGCCCACTGATAATGTGAGCGCCATGAGCGAGAGATTGTCGAGACTGTACCCCAGCAGGTACATCACCGCGAATGTGCCCACCAGTGACATCGGCAGCGCCAGACTCGGGATCACCGTGGCCGAGACGTTCCTCAGGAAGAGGAAGATCACCATCACCACGAGGCAGAGCGTGATGAAGAGGGTGAATTTCACGTCGCTCACGGACTCCTGGATGGAGGCCGAGCGGTCGTACATGGTGTGGATCTCCACCGACGGCGGGAACTGCTTCTTCATCTGCTCGAGCGCCGCATTCACGTCCTGAGCGACCTTCACGGTGTTGGTGCCCGGCTGGCGCTGCACGGCGAGCATGATGGATGGTACGCCGTTGTACCAGCTCGCCTGCTTGTCGTCCTGGATCCCGTCGATGACGTTGCCGAGGTCCTGGAGCCGCACGGGCGCGCCGTTGCGGTAGGAGACGATCAGCGGGCGGAATGCCTTGGCATCCTGGAGCTGGCCGTTGGACTGCAGCGTGTAGACCTTGTCCGTCCCCCAGAGCACGCCGGTGGGAAGGTTCACGTTGCCGGAATTGACCGCGTCGGCCACCTCATCGATGCCGATCTTGCGAGCGGCCATCGCCTGCGGGTCGAGCTGGATCCGGACCGCGTACTTGTGCGAGCCGTACACCTGTACCTGCGCCACGCCTGATACCGTGGAGATGCGCTGCGCCAGATAGGTCTCACCGTACTCGTCCAGCTCGGTGAGCGGCATGGTCCTCGAAGTGAGCGCGAGGTACAGGATCGGCGACGCGGAGGGGTCCACCTTCCGGTAGGAAGGCGGGATGATCCCGTCCGGGAGCCGGCGTAGCGTCTGCGAGATCGCCGCCTGCACGTCCTGCGCGGCCGCATCCACGTCGCGGTCGAGCGCGAACTGCAGCGTGATGCTCGTGCTCCCCTGCTCGCTCTCGGACGTCATCTGGTCCACGCCCGGGATGGTGGAGAACTGCTTCTCGAGTGGCGTGGCCACCGCGGAAGCCATCGTCTCCGGGCTCGCACCGGCCAGCGACGCGCTCACCGAGATGGTGGGGTAGTCCACCGTGGGGAGGTCGCTCACCGGAAGGAGCCGGTAGGCAACTATCCCGAAGATGAGAATGGCGGCCATGACGAGGGTAGTCATGACCGGACGCTTGATGAACAATGCGGAGATGTTCATTCCGCCCTCGGCTGATCGCTGTTCGGCGCGCTCTTGATCTGGACCTTCGCGCCGGATGTGAGACGGAGCTGCCCGTCGGTCACGACCATCTCGCCGGGCGAGAGCCCCTTGGCGATGATGGCTATGTCACCCACTGTACGCGTTACCGTCACGTCGCGCGTCTGCGCGGTGTCGTTCTTCACCACGAACACGTACGTCCCGTTCTGGCTCTGAACGATAGCCGGCGCGGGGGCAACCACGGCATCTCTCTCTACGAACAGCTCGAGCGCAACGTTCACGAATTCGCCAGGCCAGAGCTCGCCTTCCTTGTTCGGAAAGAGCCCCTTCAGCATGATGGTACCCGTCGTCGTGTCGACGGCGTTGTCCAGGAACGACAGGGTGCCGCTCGATGTTTCTCCGCCCCCGCTCGCCGGCTGCGCGTGGATGGGGAGCGAGTCGCTCTTGTACTTGCGGATGCTCGTGAGGTTCGCGGCCGGCACGGCGAAGCGCACCAGGATGGGGCGCAGCTGGTTGACCACCACCAGCGTCTGGCCGGCCGCTCGCACGAGGTTCCCCTCTCGCAGGAGGAGCGCCCCGGCCCGGCCATCTATGGGCGCCCGGATGGTGGCGTACTGAAGGTTGAGTCGGGCGTTCTCGACGGCTGCTTCGTCCGCGCTCACGGTGGCGCGCAGCGATGCCGCGTTGGCCTTCATCTGCTCGAACTGCTGCGGAGTCACGTAGTCCTTGGAAACGAGGGCCTCGTAACGCTTCACGTCCTGTTCCGCGGCGACCAACTGTGCCTGATCCTTGGCGTGCATCGCCTGAGCCTGCTGGAGCGCTGCCTGGAAGGGGCGCGGGTCGATCCGGAAGAGCACCTGCCCGCGCTTCACCTCGTCGCCCTCCTTGAACCCCACGTCCGTCAGGATCCCGCTCACCTGCGACGCCACTGCCACGGTCTGCAGCGGCTCCACTGTCCCGGTCGCATTGATCTCCCACGGCACGGAGCTCCGCTCCACTCTGGCGACAGTGACGGGCACCACCTGCGGCGGCGGCGTATGGGGATCGCCGCACGCGCCGGCAACGAGGGCGATCGCGCCGAGCGCCATCGCGCGCCGGGCGCGGTTTCGGGTTGCAACTCGGGGTGACGACGCCGGGACGGCGGGGGTGCTCATGGTAGATCTGACTATCATCTTGGTGGATTCTTCTGAGTCGAATCGGGTGCGAGCCTGAAGGGGCTGCCGCCGCCCGAATCTAGGACTCCGGTATCATGTGCGAGCTGGGCGAGCGCGGCCTGCCAGATCCAGCGCGCCTGCACCTGCTGAGCGCGCGCGTTGGCGAGCGCGCTCTGTGCCGAGAGAAGGTCGAGCACGGTGCCTACCCCGGCGCGATAGCGTCCGAGCGCAACCTCTTCCGATTGCTGAGCACTGGCCAGCAAATCGGCGGCCGTG
>DATCXG010000337.1:0-2063 GCA_036565945.1 Gemmatimonadaceae bacterium | reverse complement strand
GAGCTCTGGGGCCACCTCTTCATCGGGCGCTCGAAGGAAGGGATCAGCCTCAACCGCGTGATGGTCGGGTACGACGGTTGGGGGATGGAGCGGTTCACCTTCTCGGAGACCATTCCGCTCCTCGCCGATGGTATCAAGTGGCTGGGCTATCTGCCCAGCCGCCACCTGATCTGGAACCTCGGCGTGTTCGTCGACTGGCTCTCCGAGGGACAGTCTTTCTCGTACTACGACCACGAGCTCTCCACGCGCGTCGCGTGGGTACCGATGGTCTCGGACAGCAGCGGCACCCTGCTCCACATCGGCGTGAACGCGCACATCGGCAAGGTGAACAATGGGCAGTTGCAGTTGAGGTCTCGCCCCGAGGCCTTCCCTGCTCCGTATTTCCTCGACACCGGCAAGTTCCCGGCGAGCTCGGCGAGCCATCTGGGTTTCGAGATCTACTACCGGCCCGGTCCCTGGTTGTTCGGCTCCGAGTACTACCTGCACATGGTGCACTCTCCGGAAACGGGCGATCCGCGCTTCCACGGGGGCGACATCTTCACCTCGTGGCTGATCACGGGAGAGACGCGCTCGTACAACACCGTGGGCGGCTACTTTCGCGGCGTGTCGCCGGCGAGGACGGTGTTCGAGGGTGGGCCAGGCGCGTGGGAGGCGCTGCTGAGATTCTCGTACACCGACCTCGACGGCGGGACAGTGCGCGGCGGCATCTTCTGGCGCATCACGCCGATGGTCAACTGGTATCTCTCCGACAACGCGCGCCTGGAGCTCGGCTACGGCTACGGCAAGCTCGACCGATTCGACCTGAAGGGTGCGACCCAATTCTTCCAGACTCGGCTGCAGCTGCAGTTCTGAGTCACAGGCATGAGGATCCCTGCGGTCGCGCCGCTCTCGAACGAAGGATGCTGAGATGACACGACATCATCCGTGGCGAGCGAACGTAGTGCTCCTCGCGCTGGTCGCGATCGGCGGCTCGGCCGCGGCGCAGACCGGCGGACGCGCGTCCGACAACGAGTTCGATGATTCCCACTTCCACCTCACCAACTACGTGCAGGAGGGCCCGAGCGTCCACGACATCCTGAAGCTCATGGGAAAGCGCATCGGCCGCTCCACGCTCTTCGGCATCCCGTTGCAGCAGACATGGTCGTACGAGAACTCGGGCAACTTCGCACCGACGTACTACCTGCAGACCGACGCGCCGCTGTACTACTACTCGTTCACTGATGCCGTCATCGCCATGGAGTACCGCTCACTCACGGCGGCGGAGCGGGCCCGCTTCGACCCGATGATCACCGGCTTCAACCCCGCGGACATGTACGCCGCCGCCCACATCCGGCGCGTGCTGCGGATCTTTCCCGGCGTGTTCAGCGGCATCGGTGAGTTCACCATCCACAAGGAGTTCGTGTCCCCCAAGGTCGCCGGCGAGGTGGCAAGCCTCACCAACCCGGCGCTCGACAGCATTCTCTCCCTTGCGGGCGACGTGGGGCTGGTGGTGCTCATCCACAACGACATGGACGTGCCCTTCGCCAAGGCGGGAGCGGAGCCGGTCTTCCTCACCCAGATGAAGGCCGTGCTGCGGCGCCACCCGAAGACGACGATCATCTGGGCGCACATGGGACTCGGCCGCGTGGTGCGACCGGTGCAGCCCTCCGCGTCGGCGCCGATCACGGAATGGAACCCCAACTTCGGACTCATTGTGCAGGGGATCCTCGAGGATTCGACGCTGCGCCACGTGTACTTCGACATCAGCTGGGATGAAGTCGCGAAGTACATCGTGGCCACCCCACAGACGCTCCATCGCTCGGCCGACATGATCAACCGCTATCCCGATCGCTTCCTCTTCGGCACCGATGTGGTCGCGCCGCGCGATACCGCCCATTACTTCGCCGTCTTCAACATGTACCGTCCGTTGTGGGCACTGCTCACTCCGGAGGCGAGCGCGAAGGTGCGGAAGGGCAACTACGAGCGGCTGTTCGACGCCGCGCGGCGTCGTGTACGGGCGTGGGAAAAAGCACAGGGTTGGGTGGACCGCGACGTCGGGAACCATTGATGACAGGGATCACGTC
>DATCXG010000335.1:0-5357 GCA_036565945.1 Gemmatimonadaceae bacterium | reverse complement strand
CGGCATTCATCGATGCAGGGCGGCGGCCTACCTATCAGGGCATAGGCCGTCTGAAGCAAGGGATGACCCTCGAGCACGCGCGCGATGAAGTGCGGCCGCCTCGAGACGCCGGCTCCGGGGTTCGCTACCCGTTGCTGCAGCCCCTCGATGTGGGGATGCGAATGGGCATGGGATCTCTGGCTCGTGTGTTTGTCGGGGCGACGGTCCTGAGCTTCCTCGTGGTCTGCGTGAATCTGGCCGCAGTCGCCATGGTGCGTGCGCTCGACCGGGCGCGAGAGACGTCCATTCGCGTAGCACTCGGAGCGAGCGTGCGGAGCTTGGCACGTCCCGTATTGGTCGAGAGCGCCCTTCTCGCTCTGGTTGGTGGCAGCCTTGGTGTCGCCGTCGCGTTGGTCACGCGTCGTGCGGTTGGCGCGGCGTTGGGAGTGGATGCGGGACTGTTCGGCGGGCACGACTGGAGCGCTGAGGTGGTGGTAGCGGTCTGCGTTCTGCTCGTCCTGTTCGCGGTCATCGTCACCATCGGAACCGTTCCTCTCTACCGCCGTACACTCGACCTCCGGACCGCTCTTCAGAATGGCGCGCCGTCGGTTACCGCTTCCAGGTCCCAGCGACACTTCCGTCAGCTCCTCGTCACATCACAGGTCACAGTCGCCGTCGTGCTCGGTACCGTCGCGATGGTGCTCGCTATCTCTCTGCAGAAGCTCGCCCGCATCGATGTCGGTTACGATGCCGATAGCGTAGTGATCTCGAGTCTCGACCTGCGCGGCACCCCGTACGCCGCGCGCCCGCAAGGTCAACAGCTCGCGGCCGATATTGAAAGCTCGCTCGCCGATGGGCCGATAGACGCATTGGCGGTCTGGACCAGCACGCCGCCGGCACTTCTCGAGTCGTCATCAGAGGACGGCGTCGCTATCGAGGGCCGGTCGGACGGCCTCCGCGCTGGGAGTCGCTTGTACACCTCGTATGATGTGAGCCACGGCTTCATGCGGACTCTGGGGTTGAAGATCGTGGGTGGGCGCGGGTTCACTGACTCCGATGATCGCGGCGGTGCACCGGTGGCGATCGTCAACGAGGCCGCTGCCAAGCGATGGTGGCCTGACGACAATCCTCTTGGTAAGCGCATCAAGTTCGGCGGGCGGCATTCCGCATCTCCATGGGCGACCGTCGTGGGAGTGGTCGCCAACTCGCAGCCCATCGAGGACATCGGGACGCTTCTCGCTCGTAACACCACTGATACGGGGTATCGCCTTCCAATGATCTTCAGGCCTCTCTCCCAGGGCGGCGAGATCCTCGGAAGCGACTGCGCGTTCCAGCCTTGCGGGCGGATCGTGGTTGGCGTGAGGAGCGATCGGCAAGCTCTGGCGCGATCGTGGCTTCGCTCTACCCTCTCGGACGTCGCGCCAGGAACGAAGATCGAGGCGCCGGCAACTCTGCGTCAATTGCAGTTGATGCTGTCCGATATCACGACACTCCGTAACAGCTTGCGCATTACCAGTCTGCTCTCTGTGGTGGTACTGCTGCTCGCGGCCGTCGGACTTTACAGCGTCGTTGCCGAGACCGCCCGCCGCCGCGAACGTGAGATCGGAGTCCGTCTCGCACTAGGATTGACCCGGGAGGGGGCGATCAGGGTGATCGCTTCGGGTGGAGTGTGGAGCGGAGTCGCGGGCTCTGTTGCGGCGTGTGTGATCCTGGCTGCCTTCGAGCCTGCATTGCGCCTGATATTCTTCGGCGCGACCGACGTGCTGCCTCGAGGGCTCCTTTTCGGAGTCGGCCTCCGGGAGCCAATCGTGCTAGCGGCGGCCACTGCTGCTGGCGTAGCACTGACGAGCGTTGCGAGCGTCCTGGGGGGCCTTAAGGCAGCGAGCGTCGAGCCGAGCATCGCCCTCCGCTCGGAATGATCGCCTCCCGATGCGGGTGATACTCCGCGAGGCTACGCTTTTCGTCCATGTCCGCTCCGAGCACGATGACCGGGGCGCAGCGCGAGCTTTCCGAGGTAATGTTCGTCCAGCGCCCGGAGCGCATCGTCGGCCCGGTCGAGCGGAAAGGTGCGGGCCACGTGGACATCGATCGGCGCCGCATCGATGAAGCGGTTCAGCCGGGCGATGGCCTCGGGCGTGGCGTCACCTTCATAGCTGTTCCGCTCGATCCCCGGGCGGACCCTGGGCTCGGGCTCTACGCCGTTGGGATAGGCGATGCGCCCGCCGTCGCGTACAGCCTCCAGCGCCCGGTCGGCCGACTCGCCACCCGCGGTGACGAGAGCCGCGTCCAAGCCGTTCGGAGCGAAGCGCCGAGCCGCCGCGACTACATCGTCCTTGTGGCCGTCCACCACCGCGTCGGCGCCGAGGCGCTCCACGAGATTCACACCATCGTCGCCGGACGCCACCGCGAACACGCGGGCCCCCATCCGCTCGGCTAGTTGCACCGCGATGTGCCCGATCCCGCCGCTGGCGCCGAAGATCATCACCGACTCACCCCGCTTCAGCTTCAGCGTGTCGTCCAGCCCGCGGAGCGCCGTGATGGCATCGACGGGCATCACGCCGGCCTGCTCGACTGTCAACGGTCTGGGAATCGGCGATGCGTCGCTCGCCCTGACCGCGACGTATTCAGCGTAGAAGCCACCCTTGGGGTTGGCGATCGCGGTGGCATAGACGCGGTCGCCTTTCCTGAAGCCACTGACCTGGCTCCCGACGTCGATGACCGTGCCCGCACCCTCCGAACCGGGCACGTACGGGAAGTGTGGCTGCCCACCAGAATCTTCGGCGAACCCTCCTTCCAGCTCGAACGGGTCCCACACGCCGACCCCGGCCGATTCGACCCGGATGAGGATCTCGTCCGGTCCCACTTCGGGCACCGGCAGCGTGTGAGCCGTGATCGGTCCGCCGAACTCGTCGATGGCGGCGGCGTGCATCGTATCCTGTGTTACCCGCGTCATGATCGGCCTCCAACATCCGTACGTCCACCTCGCACTCAGTGGCGCCCGCGAAAAGAGTGCCGCCAAGTGCTTGTGGGCCGACGTATCAAGAGCACGGAGCGACGTGGCCGCTACCTGTCGCGCGCCCCCTTCGCGTCATCGGCGTTCGCCGCCGCCGATCCCGCGGGCCAAACGTTGTCGGCGACTTCACGGTCGGGGAAGCGGCCGTCTGGGTCGAGGGTGATCTGCTCGATCTTGCGCGACCCGAAGTCGAGCGTCGCGGTGAAGGTGCGGCTGCCACGGAACCACACGTCCACCGGATAGGTGACGATCGCGGTCACGCTGTCGCGCATCACGCTGTTGGGCATGGCGCGGATCTTCGTCCCCTGCGGTGCGAAGTGCACGGCCAGCACCACGGGCGAAGGCATCTGACCGTCCTGCCGTACCACCACCGTCGTGCGCGGTCCTGAAGTGGTCACCTTCTGAATAGACCCATCCACCGACTCGGTGGTGAAGAGCCAGTAGTACCAGAACCAGCCGAGGTCGCGGTGCAGCGCGTTGTCCATGAACAGCGCGTAGTCCCAGGGCGACGGGTGCTTGAAGCGCCACGCCTTCGCGTACTCGCTCATCGCGCTCCACACGGCGCTGTCGCCCACCACGCCGCCGAGCATCGACAGCATCAGCGGGGCCTTGCCGTACGCCTGGAAGGAGTACATGGGACCACCGTAGTTCGCGTCCCACATCAGCGGCGCCTCGCGCTCGTTCCCGCTGGTGCGCCCGTAGCTCTGCCCGCGACCGTCGAGCCCGGGCGGCTGGTGCTCCCTGTCGGCGCCGGAGAGGATGTTCATGTACTGATTGAACCCTTCGTCCATGAAGCCGTACCAGGTCTCGTTGGTCCCCACCATCATCGGCCACCACTGATGCCCGATCTCGTGATCGGCGGCACGAGCACTGGACATGATGAACGACGGATACTCCATACCCAGCTCGGGCCCATCGACTATGGTGAGACCGGGGAAGGTGTATGGCATCCAGAGCTTCGAGTAGAACGCCAGAGCGTGCCGCGCGATCGCGCCGGCCTCGGCGTACGACTCGGCGTGGCCGGGGAGATACATGATGTCGACCGGGATCGTTCCCTTGCCGGGGATCTCGGCGAGCGTCGCGTCCCACACGAACTGGTTCGACGTGCCCCACGCGAAGTCGCCCGCGGTGTCGGCGGTGAAATGCCATACCAGGCGGCCGCCGGGCGTCCCCATGGTGGACTTCCCGGCTCCACGATCATCGGGACCGGCAATGGCCTGCTGCGTGTCGGACGCGGTCAGCTGCGCCAACCGCTCGCGCTCCGTGGGCGTGAGCACCTCTTCGGGATTCTGCAGCACACCAGTCGCGCCGACTATCCAACCCGCGGGCATATCGAGGTGCACGTCGAAGCTGCCGAAGTTGTTGTAGAACTCCGACGGGCCGAGGTACGGATCAGTGTCCCAGCCACCCTCGCGCAGGTCGTCGTACACGGCGACTTGTGGGTACCACTGCCCCACCTGATAGAGTGTGTCGGCCCAGCGGCCCATGCGGATGCCGCGCGTCGGCTCCACGACCTTGGGGACGCGGAAGTGCCACTCCGCACCGAGCGTGGCGCTGCCGTGTGCGGGGATGGGTGTGGGAAGCTCGATGCGCGCGACGGTCTGGTCGAGGCCGCGGACGAGAAGCTCGGTTGGTGGCTGTACCTGCTGGCCGCGTCTCCGTCTCACCGGCGGTGGCGGATCGAGATTCACCGGCGCGCCGTCGACGGTGAGCTTCGTGACCTGCATCCCGTCCGTGATGTCGGTGACCACTTCGGCGCGCGGCACGTTGGCCGCGAAGAGATTCTGGTCGAGCCGCAGCACGATCACGTGCATCGCGGAGTCGCTGTTGTTGTGGATCACAGCGCTTTCCTTGCCCGTGATGGACTCGGTGGCCGAGTCGAAGCGCGCGTCGATCTTGTAGTCCAGCCAGAGCTGCCAGTAGTGCGCACCGGGGCGGCCCGTGGAGTCGCGCGTACCGGCCGCGTACGCGCGCCGGATCATGTCGGTCATCGGGATGTCGCGCCGCACCGCGCGCTCGGGGAGAGGTGCGGTAGTAGCGGCCGCGGAGTGCTTCGCCACGTGCTGCGCCGTGGTCTGCGCGGAGACGTGCGCACCGGGCAGCGCCGGGCTGGTGATCAGCGCGAGCACGGCGAGCGTCTTTCGGATCATCGCTGGAGCTCCTGGATTGTGAGAGCCCGCGGGTAGAGGAGCGGGCGGATCGACGACGATACGATAGCGCGAGGTGCCGCGGCGCGATAGCGAGGGAGTCCCCGTACGATGGCGCTGGACCGCTCGTCGGCGTCATTGCGCATCCATAGCTGCCGTAGGACTTCGTCGTGAAGTAGCGGCGGCAGCGGCGCGGTCAGCTGTCGCACCGTACCAAC